>VERJ01000031.1 GCA_018882795.1 Burkholderiaceae bacterium
GGATCGGCGCTACCACGTGCGCGAGGTCGCCCGATCAACGGGGATGGCGGCCCCACCGGTGGGTAAAGAGCTTAATAAGTTGGCCGATATTGGAGTTTTGACCCGTGAGAAATCGGGCAACCAGTTGTTCTTTCAGGCCAATTTGAAATGCCCCGTGTTTGATGAGCTCGCCGGAATCGCAAGAAAGACTTTTGGTCTGGGTGAAATTCTGCAGCGGGCGCTTGAACCGTGCGGGGAAAAATGTCACGTTGCGTTTATCTACGGTTCAATGGCTAGCGGAAACGCAACGACCACAAGCGATATTGATTTGATGATCTTGGGTTCAGTGAGTTTTGAGGAAGCGGTTCATGCCTTGTCAAAGGCTGAATCGACACTCGGGCGGGAAATCAACCCAACGATTTTCGACATCCATGAGTGGCGTGAGCGGGTAGCAAATAGCGATTCGTTTGTAGCGAATGTGGTTGAAAAGCCAAAAATATTTTTGATTGGAGATGAGGATAAGTTGATGAAGATAGCAGAAGGGGTGGCTGCGTGACCCTTGCAAATCGTGTTAATAAGTCGATGGTGGACGAGGCGCTGAGGCACGCGAGTGACCTGAAGTCGAAGGTGGAGACGTGGCTCGCTGCGAACAAGCCGGAATTGCTTTGAGTTGGACTGAACACCGGTAATCAAAAGTGTCGCAGCTCGCTGTGCCGGGCGGATCGTTGCGGCGGGGTTCATGTGTGCGATTTACCCGCCGGGGTTGTGGCAATCCACCAAACTAGTGGCTGGGCAGTGTGGGCAAATACATGACGATGTTTAAAATGCAGAAGATGAAAACCATCACGGCCACTGACCTGGCGCGCAAGACTCGCGAAGTGCTCGACGCCGTCTTGCGCGATCGGCAGACCGTTCTGATTGAGCGAAACCATATTGCGATTGCGCAGATCACCCCACCTCAGTGCTCCATGACCGTGGCGCAGGCGCTGACCTTGGTGCGTCCCGGGCTCACCGCCGCTGAAGGTCGGCGCTGGCTAAAGGAAAGCCGAGGCAATTTTGATGAGAAGCGTCGCGACCCGTGGGCGTAATTTTGATACTGGCCCTGGCTGGCAGACACGCATGAACAATGCATTGCGTGATTGGCTAAAGCGTCACTCGCCAGGAAAGTTGTAAACCCGTCATTGCGAGCGGAGCGGTCCGCCGATCGCGGATTGAAAAGCCGACTCGTTCAACGTTCCTGAAAAAGAAAACTGAGCGATTCGACTAGGACACGAACCGTTTCATCCAGCGATTGCGCCGATAGTTTGTTGCGGTCTATAAAACTTTTCCATTGTTTTTGCTTTTGCGAATCGTTGACGAAGCGCTCTGACAACCCGATAGGAAGCGTTGCTGGCCTCAATGTCTTGCGTCGCTCCAACGTTTTACTGAACGCCAATGCCAGTGTCTCGCGGTCTAGTGGCTCATCGCGCAGGATCACCCAGAGGTCGAAATAATCTTTCATTCGGCTATTGGCTATGCCAAGAGACACTATGGCCTCCAGCTTCTCGGCGACTACGGTGTATCTGGGATAGACACGAAGCACCGGGGCAGGCATTTCCGCAAGCATGACAGGGTAGATCGCCGTCTCGGGCGCGGGCGTGACGGGGTCTCCGTAGCCCACATCGACCTGAATCTGGCATCTGGCATGGTCAAGCGTTACTGGTATTGTGAGCCGGATACCGGAGTAGTTAGCTTCTTTGCGGATCTCTTCGGCCTTGATTGCGTTGGTGTTAAACACAATCCCGTCATCGCATTCGATCACGCAGATACCTTTGAAGGCTTGAATCAAGTGTGGGATCTCAGCAAGCCCGAACCCAAGCAGGTCGATATCCCGTGTGGGGCGCAAGGGGACGTCGTACCAAAGATCGAATAAAAGCGCACCTTTCAGAAGGAAGTGATCTTTTTCCTCGGAGATGCTCAACCGGTAGAGCAGCCGCTCCATTGCAAAGCGCGTCAGTAGAAAGATGAAGTTGACGTTTTCGGTCCGGGCCTTCTCCAGTAGTCGCGCGCGTACAGAAGCGCCGATGTTGCGCTGGCTCACACGAGGCTCTCAAGGTAGGGGCGCATTACGTTGGCGACGCGACAGTCACCGGCGGCAGCCCAGAGTTCATCCATCGTAACTTTCTGTTTCTGCCAGGCATCGCGCAACGCCTCAAGCGCCACATCAAGTCCGATCTTGTTGCGAAACTTAAAGCAGTCCGCAATCGTCTTGGCGATCGAAGTCACGGGAATGTGAATGACGCCATCAATGCATACCTGCACAACGTCCAGGGTCGGATCCGAAAAGCGCATGATGCGAAGGGGTGGGTAGTTGATGCTTGGTGCGCGCGCCTTGTGAGAGATCGCGATCCAAACCTCGTGGGGCGATTGGGTGGTAATACCGTGGATTTGCAGTGCGGTTAGCAGGCAAAAGACGGCGTTCGGGTAACGGATCGTCAGCTGCGCAAGCTGGTCTGGCTCCCCGACTTTTCCTCGGTAAGGAGCGACGTATAGTCCTCGGTTGACGCGTACAAGTATTCCCTCTTGAAGAAGCCGCTGCAGTGTCGCCCCGCTTGCGCCAACCTTGGCCAAATCCCGACCGCGCACGATCCCCTGGGCTCGTGCCAGGTTTACGGCGGCTTGGTGGGTTTTGAGGATCATGAAGAAAGTGTAATGAAAAGTCGGAGATAGTCAACAGATGCCGACAAATTGTTATTTAGGCACAAAAAATGGGGAGATATCCCCCAGAGACGCCAGCCTCCCACTCCACTTCGCCCCGCGTAGACGTCGCCGAGTGGGGCCGGGTGGCCAGAACTTAAGCCGATTTCAGAAACCCAATCGGGTGGGTTGGTAATTTGCTGCTGCAGATTTCCTCGAACAAATTAAAAAATTCATCTGCCGTTTGAGGGTTAAAGAGGCGGGCACGCCGGTATAGCTGCTGGAAATCTCCCGGTGTGAGCGTTACCCCTTTAAGCAATACCTTAAATTCCTGTGCGCTCATGCGCGGGAACCCAGTCTTAGGAGCGGTGTCAGGCACCGAGTATTGGCTCTTCTACGCAGGCTGATCGGCCAAATGGGTAGGCCGAAGGTTGGATAGCCAACCGAGTCTTGGCACCCTAAAGTGGCGCCATGCCCACAACACCAAGTAACTCAAGGCCATCTATGGTTGCTGATTTGAGCATTTTTGAGCACAATTTGGTCATGAAAACTGATTCCGCCCAAAACGCCGGCAGTACGCTGTTTCGCGCACGCGTCGATGCGGCCCACCTTGAAAAAGCCAGGCGTGTGCTTGACCGTCTTGGTATGACACCGGGTGACGCAGTGAATGTCTTTTTTGCCCAGGTGGCCTTGCGAAAAGACCTCCCGTTTGTGGTGACCGCTAATCCGCAGCGGTTACAGTCCGAGCAGGAGCAAGCGAAAGCTTGGGATAACGCTCTTGGCGAGTATTAAGCCTGCCGCAGGCGATGTGTGGGTGGCAGACCTTGGCCTTGCAGCCAAAGTTCGTCCAGTACTGATTCTTTCTTACCCAAAACCCGAAGACGCGCGATCACTTGCCATCGTTGCGCCGTTGACGTCTCAGATTAGATCGGCAAGAGGCGAAATCGATTTGGGAAAACCGAGTTGGCTGCCGAAACCTTCAGCAGTGAACCTGCAGGGTCTGGCCAGTTTCGACCATCGTTATTTGCAGCGAAAACTCGGCCGATTGAGCGACGCACAGATTGGCCAAGTGAAGTCGGGGCTTCGCGTCTTGCTTGACCTGTAACAGGGAGCGGGAATATCGGCTTCAATATTGGTGTCAGGCACCGACATGCGGTACCCGACACCGGCTTGGCCAATCCCACGGGCGTCTCGAAGAGTGGTTTTTGACAGTAACGAAACTTAAAAACTGACGGTCAGCCCTGCGGAAATCAACTGGACTTTGTCGCTGTCAAACTTGTACTGTTCGGCTTCTAGTCGTGCGGCAACCCGGTCGGTGAAAGAAAACTGTACCCCCACGCCGTAAAAAAGATCCGTGCCGCTGTCCGATAGCGATGCTCCTCCTGCGTTGGAATTAACGGATTCGGTCGACTTCCAGTGGTGCAGCCCTACCTTGGCAAAAGGTCTGAACATTTTCGATACATCGTAGCCGGCTAGCATGGACACGCCGTAGGATTTGGCTTTCAGACTAACGTCGACGTTGTTGGAAGTGAACTGGTACTGCGTGCCTTGATAGTTGAACCTATCGCCGTTGTTGCCTTTCAGCGATGCCTTGCCGAAATCGACGTATTGCAGCTCGGCCCCCCAGATAGAATCAATTTTCAGGCCACCAAAGATTTTGAAGCCGGTATCCGTTTCGTCCAGCGTGGCGGTTCCAGTTAACCCGGTAACCCCGGTATCGATCTTGGTCTGGCCACCGGAGAGCCCCAGATAGAACGGATTTTTTTCGGGGGCTGACTGCGCCAGTGCGGACGAGGCCAGCAGACAAAGACCAGCGGTGGCAATAATTTTTTTCATGAGAGCTCCTTTCGAATTAATGAGCCTTCATGATTGGGTTGAGCCTGTCTCACAGAGTGAGACTCCGACTAACGGGTTTGGTAATTTTCCAGAGCACGCGCAAGCCGGTGCGCAACTTCTTGTCGCAATGAGTCGGGTGCGAGCACCTCGCAGTCTGCTCCCTGTCGCAGGATATCCAGGATCAGCTCGCGCTCATCGCCATAGGGGATCTCAAGCACGTAGTGGCCGTTGGCATCGAAGTGCGATCGTTGATCCGGGTGCCAGGTCTCTTGAGCCACCCACCGCGCGCGAAACGGCGTGAACCTTAACCGGGCGGTCTTGGCCTGCTTGCCGGCAAAGATTCCGTAGGTTTCCTCGAAAGCCTGGCGCAGTGCAGACCTGGACAGCGAGACGGCGGGCTGTTCGCAAACCCGTGCCGCTTCAATGGAATCGACCGAAAAAGAACGCAAATCATCTTTGTGGTGACAAAAGGCATCCAGATACCAGTTATCGCGGTAATACACCAGTTGCTGTGGCGATACCTGGCGCTGGGTGCGAATGTTGGTCGCCTTGCTGAGATGAGCGATATCAATACGCCGACGGGTCTGGAGTGCATCGGCGATGGCACCAAAGATGTCCTGATCAACCGGGCGGGTGGCGATTGGCAGAATCTTGACCCGACTGGCCAGCTCATCCGCATCCACACAGCTCGATTCCAGCAATTCGCGCAGCCGCTTGCGAATTGGCGCGATCTGCTGGCCAATCAGGGAATTTGGTTCCAGCGTGGAAAGCATCTCGAGCATGCTGAGAAGCGCAAGAATTTCACGATCATTGAGCCACAGCCCCGGCAACGCGCTGGGTGATTCACCATCCTTTCCTGACTCCAGGCGATAGCCCTCGGCTTCCCGGTCCCACACAATCGGTGCGCCCAACCGATCCCGCAGGTATTCCAGATCCCTTCGAAAGGTTGCCCGGGAGACCTCGAGCACCTTGAGAAAGCTCGCCATCGGGACGGCGCGCTTGCCCGAAAGCAGTGACTGGATTTTGTAAAGCCGTTCGGTCCGGTTCAAAAGTTTGTGTCTCGTCGTTGTCGATTTCTTTCATTTTTATCTCTCACAGGCTCATCTGCTGATACACCGGCAGCACAAAACTACGTTTAGTTAAAAAGGAGGTAATCATGAATCACCTGAAAAAAATTTCAGTACTTGGTCTCAGCGGCCTGATGGTTGGATGTCAGGGCGCAGGTCATCATCTGGATCAGGTGCGTGGCGAGCAGTCGGAAAAATCACTCACGGTGGGCCGGGTGCAAAAGGAAATCCGCGTTGGCATGACCAACACCGAAGTGGTGGAGGTGCTCGGTTCACCCAACATGGTCACCACCGATGAAGAGCGCCGGGAAGTCTGGGTCTACGACAAGATCGCCACCGAAAGTGCACAGTCGAGCAATTCGGGCGGGGTCAACATTTTGATTCTCGGTGTGCGTGGCGGCGCAGGTGCATCGTCAACGTCACAACGCACGCTTACGGTGGTTGTGAAGTTTGATAAGCAAAACCGTGTTCGGGACTTCGCCTATCAGACCTCGAGGTTCTGAACATGAAAAAAATCATTGCGACAGCACTGATCGTGTCGATTGCGGGCTGCGTGAACATGCCGGATAACCTGCTGGCCACTTCTCCGAAGAGCATGGAGCGGCGCCAGATCGAATCGCGCAAGTTCGCGGGCATTGCCGAAGTGAACCTGGCCTCCGCTGTTGGTGCAGTGATCCAGGACTTGGGTTTCACGCTTGAAGGCAGCGAGACCAAACTCGGGCTAATTGTGGCGCATAAGGATCGGGATGCCGTGCAGGCCGGCGAAGTGGCGGCTGCTGTAGTTATCGCACTTTTGGGGGGACGCAATACGGCCATCAGTCGCGATCAGAAGATTCGCGTCTCCGTTGTGATTCTTCCCACGGCCGACAAGGTGAAGGAATCCTGGCAGGTGAGGGCGACTTTCCAGCGGGTGGTCACGCGGACCGACAACACCCAGTTTGCCGAGACGCTGGAAGACCCGAAGCTTCACAGCGAGTTTTTTGAAAAATTATCCAAAGCAGTGTTTCTGGAGGCACAGAAAATATGAGCAGCACATCACGGAAAACATTCGGATTGACCTATTCAGTGGGGCGCGTTGGCGTAACGGTGGTAATGGTGGCGGTGTCCTCGGCGGTGGTGCTCAGTGGCTGCACGACCATGGATGCCCGCATTCTGGATTCGGATCAGAGCCAGTTGGCCCTGCGGTCCATTCAGACCCGCGCCTTCGACACGACAGATCGCGATCTGGTCTTGCGCAACATCATCGCCACCCTGCAGGATCTCGGCTTTGTGATTGACCGGGCAGATCAGACGCTCGGTACAGTCAGCGCAACCCGACTGCAGGGCTATCAGCTAAAGATCAATGTCACCGCCCGTGCGCGCGGCACCACCCAGATTTCGGTGCGCGCGAACGCGGAATTTAATCGCAAGCCCGTGACTGAACCCAAGCCCTACCAGGACTTTTTCGCATCACTGGAGAAGTCACTCTTTCTGACGGCGCAGGCGGTGGATTAGGTGAGATAGGGCTTCTCGCTGGCCGCTATCGGCGCATTCACAATCGCGCAGGTGGTGGTCAGCATCAGGCTGGCAATGGAGCCTGCATTTTGCAGGGCGAGTCGCGTGACCTTTGCTGGGTCGATCACGCCCATCTCCATCATGTCGCCATAGGTCTTCAGTGCTGCGTTATAGCCATGGTTCGGTGCGGTATTGGCCAACACTTTTTGCAGAATCACCGAGGGCTCATCGCCTGCATTGGCCACAATGCAGCGCAGGGGCGATTCGAGCGCCCGATACACGATCTGGATGCCTGAGCGCTCATCCAGATTCACACCGGAGAGAGCGTTCAGTACTTCACGTGCGCGCAGCAGGGCAATGCCGCCGCCTGGCACAATGCCTTCTTCGACTGCGGCCCGCGTGGCGTGCAGGGCATCTTCCACCCGCAGCCGCCGTTCTTTCAATTCCGTTTCGGTTGCTGCGCCGATCTTGATCAATGCCACGCCGCCGGAGAGTTTGGCTGCCCGCTCTTCCAGCCGCTCTTTGTCGTATTGGCTGGTTGCCCGATCACGCTCCTGGCGAATCGCGGCCACGCGTTGATTGATCTGCTCAGTGGCGCCCGCACCGCCGATCAGTGTGGTGTTGTCTTTGGTGATCTCGGCCCGCTTTACTCGGCCGAGTTGCGCAACGGTGACTTTATTAAGCGGCAGTCCTGCCTCGCGGCTGGCCACCACGCCGCCAGTCAGCACCGCAATATCCTGCAGCATTTCTTTTCTGCGATCACCAAAGCCAGGCGCCCGCACGGCACAGGCCTTTAGCGATCCGCGAATCGAATTGATCACCAGGGCGGCCAGGGTGTCGGGATCAAGATCCTCGGCAATCACCAGAAGTGGTGCGCCGGCCTTGGCCATCTCCTCCAGCAGTGGCAGCAATTCAGTGAGTGAACTCAGCTTGCCATCGACCAGTAGCACATGGGCATGCTCCAGAATTACCGACTGCCGCTCGGCCGTGTTGATGAAATAGGGTGAAAGAAAACCGTGATCGAACTGCAGGCCTTCCACCAGCTCCAGCACGCTGCTTAATCCCGAGCCGTCTTCAATCGAGATGGCGCCAGTGCGGCCAACCTTCTCAATGGCATCGGCAATCAAATTGCCAATCGATCGGTCGTTATTGGCAGAGATCGTGGCCACATGGGCAATCTCGCGCGATTCGGCGCAGGGCCTGGCAATACGCTGCAACTCTTTCACCACAAGATCAATCGCCTGCTCAATGCCGTGCCGAAGATCCATAGGGTTGAGCCCACCGGCTAGACAGCGCAGGCCCTCGTGGATCATGCTCTGGGCCAGCACGGTGGCCGTGGTGGTGCCATCGCCTGCCATTTCACTGGTGCGTGCGGCGACTTCGCGCAGCAGTTGTGCGCCAAGGTTTTCAAGCCGATCAGTAAGCTCTACCGATCGGGCGACCACCACACCAGAGTTCACGATCTGTGGTGGGCCAAAGTCCCGCTCCAGGATCACCGTGCGGCCCCGTGGGCCAAGCGTGACTTTGACGGCCTCGGCCAGTGCATCCACGCCCCGGCGCATACCATCACGGGCATCTTCGTGAAAAACGATCTGTTTTGCGGCCATGCTGAAGTGATGCACTCCGGGTCGTTGTAAACCCGGCCAAGCGTAGGCCACGAGGCCGCCTGCGACTGCAAGCGGGCCGTGTCAATTCAATGGCTTAAAGCGTTTCTGTCGCGAAATCCGCAAGCCTGGAGCGCTCGCCGCGCTGCAGGGTGACATGTCCACCATGGGCCCAGCCCTTAAACCGATCCACCACATACGTTAATCCCGAAGAGCCTTCGGTCAGATAGGGTGAATCAATCTGCGCGATATTGCCCATGCAGACGACCTTCGTGCCAGGGCCTGCGCGGGTGATCAGCGCTTTCATCTGTTTTGGCGTGAGGTTTTGTGCCTCATCGATGATCAGGAATTTGCTGATAAAAGTGCGGCCCCGCATGAAGTTCAGCGATTTGATTTTTATGCGTGTGCGGATCAGATCTGCGGCTGCCGAGCGGCCCCAATCGCCGCCACCATCCACACCGCGGTTAAGCACCTCCAGGTTGTCTTCCAGGGCGCCCATCCAGGGCTGCATTTTTTCCTCTTCGGTGCCGGGCAGAAAGCCGATGTCTTCGCCCAGCGGCACCGTGGCCCGCGTGACGATGATCTCGTTATAGATTTTTGTTTCCAGAATCTGCGCAAGGCCTGAGGCGAGCGCTAAGAGTGTCTTGCCCGTTCCGGCTTGGCCAAGCAGGGTCACAAAATCAATATCCGGATTCATCAGCAGATTAAGTGCAAAGTTCTGCTCACGATTTCGCGCGGTGATGCCCCACACCGAATTTTTCGCATGCGTAAAGTCACGCAGTGTGCGCAGCACGGCAGTGCGGCCCTGCACCTCTTGCACGACGGCATAAAGGGGATTGGGGCCTTCCTCATAGACAAACTGATTCACATGAAAGGCGGCACACAGCGGCCCGGTGATGCGATAAAAGGTGTAGCCCGCCTGCTGCCAGGATTCAAGCTTCTTGCCGTGGCTATCCCAGAAGCCCTCGGGCAGCTGCATCGCGCCGGAATAGAGCAGGTCGGCATCGTCTACCACCTGGTCATTGAAGTAATCCTCAGCCGGTAGCCCCAGCGCATGGGCTTTGATGCGGATGTTGATGTCTTTCGATACCAGCACCACCACGCGGTCTTTCTGCTTGGATTGCAGTGCCCGAACCACGCCCAGGATTTGGTTGTCCGCCTTGCCGGACTCAAAACCTTCGATGCCCTGAATGGGCTCAACCCCCATCGGTTCGGTCTGGAAAAAGAGCCGGCCGGTTGCGTCCTTATTGCCCAGCACGGAGAGCGAGATGCCCTGGCCGATCTTCGATTTGCCGCCCATCTCGCCTGAAATCGCATCAATCATGGCGTCCAGTGAACGGGTGACCTGACGCACATTGCGGGCGACTTCCGACATGCCCTTTTTGTGGTTGTCCAGCTCCTCCAGCGTCATCATCGGTAAAAAGACATCGTGCTCCTCGAACCGAAACAGGCTGGTGGGGTCGTGCATCAACACATTGGTATCGAGCACAAAGGTCTTGGCCACATCCGGGTCAGTGCGCCTGCGCGGCTCGCGCAGCACATTGTGCGCAGGCCCAATTGCGGTCGGCCTCATTGGCGCGGCCACCGTGACGGGGGGTGGCCGCAGCATCGTTGTGGGTGAGGCACTGGCGGGCGTCGCTCGGGCGCTGATTGGCTCTGGCGCCTGTTCCTCTGTTGGGGGCGATCCTCGGCCAGTGGATTTCTTGTTCCGATGGGGCTTGGCGATCAGGTCATCCGTGGCCTGGAGCAGGGTTGCGGGCTTGGTGGGGGCCTTGGGCAGCGGCATGCGCGGTCAGTCCTTAAAGGAGGGGAAGGGGTGGGTCGAATCGGGCAGGGCGTTGGTGGCCGCTGGGGAATCAAACAGCAGAAAGGCGGCGGTCTTGCGGCCCTCGGAGGCCAGGAGATTAAAAGTGCGACAGGCTGCCGCCAGGGTCATGCATTCAACACCGATACGGCGGCTGAGCATGGGCGCCAGCACGGCGGGGGCAAGAAACCGCTGCCTGCTGCCCGTGCCGACCAGGACGATTTCCGGGGCAAGACCGGCCAAGGATTCCAGATGATGGGCCTGAAGGCTTTCGGCCGATAGGCCTTCCATGCTTGAGGGCCCGGTATCGGAGTGCAGCAATAAAGAGGTGCCGAAGCGCACGCCGTTGACTTCGATGAAGTCTGCTCCGTAGGCGTTGATTCCGAAGGCGCCGCCGTTGGGCTGCGCCGTGAAACTCGTGGTCACTGGTGACAAGGCCATCGGGAGTAAAGCCTAACAGGTTTTCCTTGGTTTTTTGCAAGGCCTGCGGTCGGTTAAAGTTAAGGTTTTTCCCACTTCCAGGCCATTTTCCGCACCATCATGAAGCCATTTCCCCGCATCCAGCGTCTGCCCCCCTATGTGTTCAACATCACCGGGGAGTTGAAGATGGCCGCCCGGCGCCGGGGCGAGGACATTATTGATATGAGCATGGGCAATCCCGATGGTCCCACGCCCAAGCACATTGTTGAAAAGCTGGTTGAGACTGCGGAAAAAGAGCACACCCACGGGTACTCGGTTTCCAAGGGGATTCCGCGCCTGCGCAAGGCTATCTGCAATTGGTATAAGACCCGCTACAACGTGGATCTTGATCCCGAGAGCGAGGCGATTGTCACCATCGGGTCCAAAGAGGGCCTGGCCCATCTGATGCTGGCCACGCTGGACGCGGGTGATACGGTGCTGGTGCCCAACCCGAGCTATCCCATTCACATCTACGGCGCGATCATTGCCGGCGCCAGCATTCAGTCCTTCCGCATGGGCAGCGGCATTGATTTTTTCCAGGAGCTTGAGCGCAACATCCGCGAATCAATTCCCAAGCCCAAGATGATCATCTTGGGCTTTCCCAGCAATCCCACTGCGCAGTGTGTGGAGCTGGATTTCTTTGAGCGCATTGTGGCCCTGGCCAAGCAGCACGATATTTTGGTGGTGCATGACCTGGCCTATGCGGATATCTGTTTCGATGGCTTTAAACCGCCTTCGATCATGGAGGTGCCCGGTGCACGCGATGTGGCAGTGGAATTTTTCACCATGAGCAAGAGCTACAACATGGCCGGCTGGCGTGTGGGCTTCATGGTGGGTAATAAAGATCTGGTGAATGCGCTGGCCCGCATCAAGAGCTACCATGACTACGGCACCTTCACACCGATTCAGGTGGCCTCAGTGATTGCACTGGAAGGCCCGCAGGATTGTGTGGAGGAAGTCCGCCAGAAGTATCAGCTGCGTCGCGATGTGTTGTGTAAGGGCCTGCACGAGGCCGGCTGGATGGTCGAGGTCCCCAGGGCCTCCATGTATGTCTGGGCCGAGATCCCTGAGCCCTATAAAGCAATGGGCTCACTGGAGTTTTCCAAAAAGCTTCTGGCCGAGGCCAAGGTGGCGGTCTCCCCGGGTGTGGGCTTTGGTGAATATGGCGATGACCATGTCCGCTTTGCATTGATTGAAAACGAGCAGCGCACCCGACAGGCGGTACGGGGCATTAAAGAAATGTTCCGTAAAGATGGCCTGGTGAAGCCTGCTGCATCGGCGCACGGAGAGGCGGCATGAGCGTGAAACCTTTGCGCGTGGGCCTTGCTGGCATCGGCACGGTGGGTGGTGGCACCTGGACAGTACTGAACCGCAATGCCGATGAGATTCGCAGGCGTGCGGGCCGCCCGATTCAGATCACGGCAGTCGCCGATCTGGATCAGGCCAAGGCCCGGGCCCTGACGGGTGGGCAGGTGCGGTTTGTGCCCGATGCCATGGCGCTTGCCCGCGATCCTGAAATTGATGTGGTGATCGAGCTGATTGGCGGCTATGGTTTTGCGAAAGACTTTGTGCTGGAAGCGATCCGCAACGGCAAGCATGTGGTGACCGCGAACAAGGCGCTGCTGGCCACGCACGGCAACGAGATTTTCGCGCTGGCCCAGCAAAAGGGTGTGATGGTGGCCTTTGAGGCGGCGGTTGCAGGTGGCATTCCCATCATCAAGGCCCTGCGTGAGGGCCTGACTGCAAACAAGATTGAGTGGGTGGCCGGCATCATCAATGGCACTACCAACTTCATTTTGTCGGAGATGCGCGATAAGGGCCTGGCCTTTGATGTCGTGCTCAAAGAAGCGCAGCGGCTGGGCTACGCCGAGGCCGACCCTACCTTCGATATAGAGGGCGTGGATGCTGCGCACAAGGCCACCATCATGGCGGCGATTGCCTTTGGCATTCCGATGCAGTTCGATGCTGCCCATATCGAAGGCATCTCCAAGCTGCAGGCCAAAGATATCGCTTATGCGGAGCAATTGGGTTACCGCATCAAGCTGCTGGGCATTACCAAGCGTCACGCCAATGGCGTGGAGCTGCGTGTGCATCCCACCTTGATTTCTTCCAAAAAGCTGATTGCCAATGTGGAAGGCGCGATGAACGCCGTGTGGGTGAAGGGCGACGCTGTGGGCCACACCATGTATTACGGCAAGGGTGCGGGTGCAGAGCCTACCGCGAGTGCTGTGATTGCCGATTTGGTGGATGTGGCGCGGATGCTCACAGCGGATCCGGCCAACCGAGTGCCGTACTTGGCTTTTCAGCCCGACCAGATGGCCGCGCTTTCCGTGGTGCCGATTGCTCAGGTGCAATCCTGTTATTACCTGCGGCTTCGCGTGAAGGATCAGCCTGGTGTATTGGCTGACATTACCCGTGTGTTGGCGGATGGCCAGATCTCGATTGATATGTTTTTCCAGCGTGAGCCCGATGAAGATCTGCATGAGACAGATGTAGTGCTGATCACCCATCTGTGTCTGGAGCAGGACATGCGTGCGGCGATTGGCCGGATTGAGCAGCTGCCCACAGTGCTGGGGCAGGCGGTGATGTTGCGCATGGAAACGTTCGCCTAACCGTCATTGCGAGGCGGCAAAGCCGCCCTGGCAATCCACTGAGCAAAACATGAATTACATCTCCACAAGATCCACCGGCGCTGCCGCCCAGATGGGGGGCTTTCAAGACATCTTGCTGGAAGGCCTGGCCCAAGACGGCGGCCTGGCCATGCCCGCTAGCATTCCGCAGATTGATCGCACCACGTTAGACGCATTTTCCAAGCAACCTTATCCTGCGCTTGCTGCCGAAATTATTTCTCGGTTTGCAACCGACATTGATCGCGCTGTGATTGATCGGCTCGCTGCACAGGCCTATACCGTTGAGAAATTCGGCAGTGCAGAGATTGCCCCCTTAACACCCCTTGGTATCGAGCAGGGTGCACCACTGGCGATTCTTGAACTGTCCAACGGCCCCACGCTGGCATTTAAAGACATGGCCATGCAGATGCTCGGTCAGCTGTTTGAATATGTGCTGACTCAGCGCGGAGAGAAACTCAATATTCTGGGGGCCACATCGGGGGATACGGGGAGTGCGGCCGAATACGCCATGCGCGATAAGCATGCGGTGTCGGTCTTCATGCTCTCGCCCCAGGGCCGCATGAGTGCATTTCAGCGTGCCCAGATGTATTCGCTGCAAGAGCCCAATATTCACAATCTGGCGGTTGCGGGTGTGTTTGATGACTGCCAGGACATGGTGAAGGCGGTTTCGGCTGATCTGGAATTCAAAGCCAAGTGGCGCATTGGCACGGTGAATTCGATCAATTGGGCGCGGATCATGTCCCAGGTGGTGTATTACTTCAAAGGCTATCTTGCGGCGGTCCATGTCTATGGATTGAAGATCGGTGATCCGGTCTCATTCAGTGTGCCCTCGGGAAACTTTGGCAATGTGTTCTCCGGGTTTATTGCCAAATCGATGGGGCTGCCGATTGCCAAACTGGTTGTGGCCACCAATGAAAACGATGTGCTGGATGAGTTCTTTCGCACTGGTGTCTACCGCGTGCGGGGTGCGAAAGAGACCTATCAGACATCCAGCCCATCGATGGATATCTCCAAGGCCTCAAACTTTGAGCGTTTCATCTTCGCGATGACTGGCAACGATGGGGCAGCCACTGCCGCACTCTGGCGCGAACTCGCCCAGACGGGCCAGTTCAAGCTGTCAGGCACGGTGTCAAACACCAGTCCGGTGTCTGACACCTGGCGTAATGTGAAATCAAGCGGGTTAGTCTCCGGCAAAAGTACCCATCAGAATCGGCTCGACACGATTCGCGATATGGATGCGCGTTACCGCCGCGTGATTGATACGCACACTGCTGATGGCGTGTTTGTGGGCCGCAAATACCTGGAGCCGGGTGTGCCGATGATCTGCCTGGAGACTGCCTTGCCTGCGAAGTTTGAAGAGACCATCCTGGAGGCGCTTGGCCGTCCAGCCCCCCGGCCCAGTGGCCTGGAGCACCTGGAGTCTCTGCCGCAGCGGGTCGAGAATATCGGCCAGGATGTGGCGCAGCTCAAGCACATCATCGCCGAGCGGGCGCTGCGTTAAACAGCGGAGATTCCAACGTTGATTAAATCGATCGGGTTGGCGCAATGAAATCCCTCAACGAGGCCTTAGAGGTGCTGCTTTCAGCAGTCACGCCGGTCCAAGAGGCCGAGTCGCTGCCCCTCACCGACTGCCTGGGACGGGTGCTAGCGCAGGAATTGACTTCGCCGATTGATGTGCCCGCCTATGACAACAGTCAGATGGATGGCTATGCGGGTGTTGCGGTGGAAATGAACAATGCGCTCGAGCCCATGCCGATCTCGCAGCGTATTGCGGCGGGGCATCCTGGCACCGCGTTGCAGCCCGGTACGGTGGCCCGCATCTTCACCGGTGCGCCAATTCCGCCCGGAGCGAATGCGGTCATCATGCAGGAGCAGGCCCAGTCCCTACCCGATGGCCGCGTGAAGTTCACTGAGCCCGCCACCCCTGGCCAGAACATCCGTCCCAGGGCAGGGGATCTGCATGTGGGCCAGGTCATGCTTGAAAAGGGCAGGCGGTTATCGGCCGCTGATATCGGCCTTGCCGCATCGGTCGGGCTCTCCCATGCGCCAGTATTCCGGCGTCTGAAGGTTGCGGTGTTTTCCTCAGGCGATGAGCTGCGCCAGCCTGGCGAATCACTTGGATTTGGCCAGATCTACGACAGCAATCGGCGCATGATCATTGCGCTGGCAGCGGGTCTGGGCGCCCAGGTGCTGGATATGGGGTGCATCCCTGACCAGTTGCAGCAGACCCGTGATCGGATCGAGTCGGCCGCAACCCAGTGCGATCTCCTGCTCACCTGTGGCGGAGTCTCGGTGGGCGAAGAGGATCACATCAAGACTGCCATTGCATCCCTTGGGTCGCTTGACCTATGGAAGGTCTCTATCAAACCCGGCAAGCCCTTTGCCTTTGGCCGTGTGGGGGCTGCCACTTTTATGGGTATGCCCGGTAATCCCGTCGCCGCCTGGGTCACGTTTTGTTTATTGATTCGGCCGTATTTGCTTGCTGCGTCGGGCGGCAAGATCGCTGTTCCGAGGCGCTATCGACTGCCTGCCGGTTTTGATTGGCCAAGGCCTGATGGCCGCCAGGAATATCTGAGGGCATGGGTCGATGCATCCGGTCGACTGCAGATTCATGAGCGTCAGAATTCCTCGGTATTGTCATCGGTCACGGAGTGCATGGGGCTGGTCGAGATCCCTCCCTCAACCCCGATCAGGATGGGGGAAACCGTGGGCTTTATTCCCTACACTGAGCTCTCTTAAGCTGACCCACGGGGTTGGCAAGCAGCATCCCGGATAGATCCTTACTCAAGCAACGAGAGAACCACATTTTTATGGCGATTCATTTGAAACTCTTTGCCTCGATCCGTGAGCAGACCGGCGTGGAGCAGGAGTCCCTGACCCTGCCGTCAGGCATTGAAAATCTTGGCCAGTTGCGCGATCACCTGCGGGCCAGGGGACCTGCCTGGCGCGAGGGGCTGGACCCGGGCCGCGCTGTTCGAGGGGCTGTGAATCAACGGATGGCAGCCGATGATCAGCCGATTAAGGATGGCGACGAAATTGCCTTTTTTCCACCCGTTACCGGCGGATAAAATCTTTATAAATCATAATCTTAAAGAGACAATCTCATGTTAAACAAAAACGTGAGGATTCAGCCCGAGGCCTTCGATGTTGGGGTCGAGCTGAGGCAGTTGCGGCAGCGGTCAGATGGGGGTTGGGACACGCGGGTTGGCGCCGTTGCCAGCTTCGTTGGAACCGTCCGGGATCTCAACGAGGGCGATGCGGTTAGCACACTGACACTAGAGCACTACCCCGGCATGACGGAGTCCAGCATCCAGGAGATCCTTGATCAGGCCAAAGCCCGTTGGCCCTTATTCAATGCGCGGGTCATTCACCGTATCGGCACCCTGGCCCCTGCCGATGAGATTGTCTGGGTTGGCGTGACGAGCGGCCACCGGGAGGCCGCGCTTGAGGCCTGTGCCTTCATCATGGATTTTCTGAAATCGCGTGCGCCGTTCTGGAAAAAAGAAAGTACCGGCAGCGGTGATCGCTGGGTTTCAGCACGGCAGAAGGATGAAGACGCCCTGAAGCAATGGGGGCCCGCGGCGGACGGTGGCTGATCGCCCAGGCGATATGTTGGGGGTGAAACCGATGATCTCAGGAAGTTTCACTGAGATCGCGCCGAGCCATTGGAATGGATTGCTGTCGTCCCAGTCAGCCGCCACGCCAGTGCTGTCGTGGGAATTCCTTGGCGGGTTAGAGCAGACGGGCTGCACCACGGGTGAGACCGGCTGGCAGCCGCTCCCCTTGGTGGTCCGGGATGATCATGGGGCATTGATTGGTGCCGCACCCCTGTATGCCAAAGGCCACTCGTATGGTGAATATGTGTTTGATTGGGCCTGGGCGGATGCCTATGAGCGGGCGGGGCTGCGTTATTTTCCGAAATTGCTGGTAGCGAGTCCTTTTTCGCCGATTCCGGGCACGCGACTGCTCGCGGGTGGACCGCCACGGGCCGGTAGCCCTCGCGAAGCCCCCGTGGCAATCCACGACGTGAAGGCCTTGCTTCTTGGTGCAATCCAATCCCAGGCGGAATCGACCGGGCTATCTTCTGCCCACGTGCTCTTTCCTGATCACGAGGATGTCGCGGCACTGAAATCCGCAGGCTGGCTGATCCGCGAGAACGTGCAATTCCATTGGCACAACCAGGGCTATGGCAGTTTCCAGGATTACCTGGCCGCGTTAACGCAGCCCAAGCGCAAAAAAGTGAATGCTGAGCGGCGCAAGGTGCGGGAGGCTGGTGTGACTACCCGCATGGTGCTCGGTGCGGAGATGAGCGATGTGGAGTTGGAGTTTTTTTACCGGTGTTACGAGCGGACTTATCTTGAGCACCGATCCACACCCTACATGAATCTGAAGTTTTTCCAGCACCTGCGGGCGCACATGGCAGATCATGTGCTGTTGTGTCTGGCCGAGCGTAAAGGGCAGCCGATTGCCGCCTCATTTTTTCTTTATGCGGATGGTGTGTTGTATGGCCGCTATTGGGGCGCCATAGAACGCGTTGACTGCCTGCATTTTGAGGTCGCCTATTACACGCCGATTGAGTGGGCAATTCGCCAAGGCATGAAGCGATTCGAAGGTGGTGCACAGGGCGAACACAAACTCGCCCGTGGATTTGAGCCAGTGAAGACTTATTCCGGGCACTGGCTGCGCGAGCCCGCCTTTTATGATGCGGTGGCCCGCTATCTTGAGCGCGAGTCGCAAGGCATTGAGGCCTATGTGAACGAGCTGGAGGCCCGCAATCCGGTACGCGGTTAGAGAGGTGTTGGGCACGGTGCCTGACATCGTGCCCAACACCTCATGGTTTCCCTTGAATTCCTCCGGTTCCATCCCCATCTCCTCACTAACCGTGGTATGCGCCACACCCCAATCGAGTGAGATTCCGCGATGCGAACCGACAAACTGACGACTGCCTTTCAGCAGGCCCTGGCCGATGCCCAGAGCCTGGCAGTGGGCTATGACAACCCGACCCTGGAGCCATTGCATGTGCTCTCTGCGTTGCTGCAGCAGGAAGAAGGCTCCACCAAATCACTGCTGGCCCGCGCCGGAGTGAACACTCAGCGGCTGATGCAGGCGGTTGAATCAGGCCTGGAGAGCCTGCCAAAGGTCGCCAGGCCCGAGGGCCAGATCACGGTGGGCTCCGAACTGGTGAAGCTCTTTAACCTGACGGATAAAGAGGCACAAAAGCGCGGTGACCAGTTTATTGCGAGTGAGTTGTTTTTGTTGCCACTTTCCGAAGACAAAGGCCCGGCGGGCCGACTGCTGCGTGAGGCAGGATTAAGTCGTAAGAACTTGGAACTTGCGATTGATGCGGTGCGTGGCGGCCAGTCGGTGAGCTCGCCCGAGGCCGAGGGCCAGCGGGAATCGTTGAAAAAATATTGCATTGATTTAACCGAACGGGCCGCACGTGGAAAACTGGACCCCGTGATTGGCCGTGATGATGAAATACGCCGCTGTATTCAGATTTTGCAGCGACGCACGAAAAATAATCCGGTCTTGATTGGCGAGCCTGGCGTGGGCAAGACCGCGATCGTGGAAGGCCTTGCCCAGCGCATTGTGAATGGCGAGGTGCCGGAGGGCCTGAAGGGCAAATCAGTCCTCACGCTCGATATGGCTGCATTGCTGGCGGGGGCCAAATATCGCGGTGAGTTTGAAGAGCGCTTAAAGGCGGTATTAAAAGACATTGCGCAGATGGCCGAGACCCATCCCAGCGGCCATCCGATTGTCTTCATCGATGAAATCCACACCATGGTGGGTGCCGGTAAGGCGGAAGGGGCGATGGATGCCGGCAATATGCTCAAACCCGCACTCTCGCGCGGCGAGCTGCACTGTATTGGCGCCACAACGCTTGATGAATACCGCAAGTACATTGAAAAAGATGCGGCATTGGAGCGGCGTTTCCAGAAGGTGCTGGTGGGTGAGCCTTCTGTTGAGGCCACTATCGCAATTCTGCGCGGCCTGCAGGAGCGCTATGAGCTGCACCATGGCGTAGACATCACGGATCCTGCAATTGTGGCGGCGGCAGAGCTCTCCCATCGCTACATCACCGATCGTTTCTTGCCGGATAAGGCGATTGATCTGATCGATGAGGCGGCATCCCGTATCAAAATGGAAATCGACTCCAAACCCGAGTCGATGGATAAGCTGGATCGTCGCCTGATTCAGTTAAAGATCGAGCGTGAAGCAGTCCGCAAAGAAAAGGATGAGGCCTCTAAGAAACGCTTTGAGCTGATCGAGCAAGAGATCGCTCGGCTGGAGCGGGAGTTGGCCGATTTAGAGGAAGTCTGGAAGGCAGAGAAAGCAGCAGTGCAGGGCTCGCAGTCGATCAAGGAAGAGATCGATAGCGTGAAGCAGCAGATCGAGGCCTTCACACGCAAGGGCGATTGGCAGAAAGTCTCTGAGCTGCAGTATGGAAAACTGCCGGAGCTTGAGGCACGGCTTAAAGCTGCAGATGCGTCAATGGGTGCAGAGGGCAAGGCCGCCAAGCCGCAGCTCTTGCGCACCCAGGTGGGCGCAGAGGAAATTGCAGAGGTGGTTTCTCGGGCCACCGGCATTCCGGTGTCCAAGATGATGACGGGCGAGCGCGAAAAATTGCTCACGATGGAGCGCCATCTGCACGAGCGCGTGGTGGGCCAGGATGAAGCAGTGAGTATGGTGTCTGACGCAATTCGTCGCTCACGCGCCGGCCTGTCAGATCCCAACAGACCTTATGGATCGTTTTTGTTTCTTGGGCCTACAGGTGTGGGTAAGACTGAGTTATGCAAGGCACTTGCGCAGTTTTTGTT
>VERJ01000073.1 GCA_018882795.1 Burkholderiaceae bacterium
CGTTTAAGCCCCTCATCGCCGATCACATGGGTCTCGCCCGTAATCAACGACAAAACTGCGGGCTGAGGATCTATCAGCAGATCTGAGGAAGAACCCGCTAACGCGCTTGATCCTGAGTCTATCTGCTGCAACGTTGAGGCTGCATTGACCTGCTTGATTAAAAGCACATGCAAGAGCAGCACCGGAAAAAAAACGAATAAACTTTCTTTGAAACAATTCAGTCTGATCATCGGGTTGCTCCTTCCGTGCTACCGATCAGGATTTCGACAGGGCCACCACGTGCGCCCCCGGCGCGACTGTCCAAGGTTGATTTCCGCGCCACAGCGTTAGACGCCTGCTCTGCGGCCCGAAGCGCAATTCCCACGCGACCCTGCAGCTGCCCACCCAACACCAGATTTGCCACCCCGGCTGGCACAGCCAAAGTGATGGTGGAATACGAATTGCCAATTGCCGCTCCGCGTGTGGCTGTGAGCGCAGAATCACCAGCACGCTCTGTTTTGCTTCCAGTGGCAACCACCAACAAATTTTCTGCAATCAGCCGCGCCTGGGGCTGCATTGGGCTGCGTTCCGCCGAGAGCGAAATGATCGCGCCGTCGGTTGGATTGGTCACCGCAGCGGGGGACGACCAGAGATCGATACGATCGCCGGGCTGAATCAGGCCCCCAACGGAAGAGACCTCATCTACCGCAATAGAAATTGCACGGAATCCAGCCTCAAGCCGAAAGCTATCGACGACACCCAAGCTTTGACGAAGATGGTCGGTGGTAATGGGGTGCCCTCCTTTCAATGGTTTCACGAGTGGCCGTTGATGAATCGCATCGAAATCAAGCGGTGTGATACTGGTGGGCAGAGACCAATCCTGCGGGATTCGTCTTACGGCCACGGTCAAGGGACTAACAACATCTCCCGCCGAGAGATCGCGGGCAGCGACAAGCACCTCCACCAAACCGCCCCGGGGTAACAATCGCTCGCGCTCTTGGCGTACCTTGCTGCTGGCATATTGCTGGGTCATGAGAAATGCAGCCACCGCGGTCAGCATCGCGACACCCAGCACCCAGTGGCGACGTAACACGACAATTGCCGCACGGACAAGTGGAAACCGGCCCGACTGGGGCCGAATAGATTTCAAACGGGAAAACTGATTTGAGATGCTTGCAATGATTTGTAAGAAGCCATGTTTGAGATTCATCGCATCACCACGGCAAAGACAAGGAGAAGGAATAAGCAGCAAGCAAGTCCGCCAGCGCTTTGCCCAGACCCGACGGTGAACTGTCAAGAATGATCCAAGCGCTTGATAGCGCTGCGCTTGCCAGCAGATATTCTGTTGCCGCCATGCCCCTCGGAGGCGGTACTGCACTGGTTTGCATAACCAAAGTAAGTTTTTTCATCTGTTTCCTCTTTATTACCGTTGAACCAAAATTGAATAACTGCCCAGCAGAGGATCCCTTCCGGAGACCAGAATCTGGCCCTGGGAAAATGTGGTGAGCCGACCACCCGGCAGCTGCCGAGTGACACCATCATCGCCGCGAACTCCTCTGCCCAAGCTTGAGAGCGATTTCTGGTGATGCTCATCCAGGGCCAATAGCGATTGGCGTACTCGAATACGTGTTCCCAATCGCCGGTCGGTCACATCAAGCGGCCAATCAGAGTGATGGTTTGCCCCGGGGTTGGCCACTTGTCGCAGAGGGATCCGAACACGCCATCCCTGTGCACGATGCGGTGGTGCATCGGAATTCCATTGCTCCGCAATCCACTGACCACCCATCACAGCGCCCACCACACACCACTTGCCAACTCGCCGCTCAATGGCCACCAGGCCCTGGACTCGCCACTCCTGAGCACGCTGATTGGCAATGACACAGCCCGGCCGATCCCCATGAAGATAAGTCGCATCCAGATCAAGACCCCCCACCTGAAGTGCAAGGCTCATGAGCGCAGGCGCAACGAACGTCGAATTCATCAACATGTTGAAATCACCTGGTCGGAACCCGCGTGCCCGGATAGGCAACATCGTGATCGATACGATGAAAACCAGACCGAAACGCCGAGGTCCTGGTCTCGAGCCCCAATGTGTCAAAAACGGGCATCAATAAATCCTTTCCAGGAAGGTAGAGCCCCTCAATAGCTTGTGCGGCTATCGACGATGGGGTCTCCCCTTCCTTGACCCGGTTTAAGAAATCAGCCCGATCAGAGGCAGCCCAGCTATCGGACACCAAGGCCACCCGGCTGGATAGATCAACACTGGGAACTACAAAGTCAGCAGACGGACTACCCGAAGAATTCCAAAGTGTCGCCCGGACAGTAGATCGGGAGAGATGGTCAGGCGTCGGAAGCCCAAAGATGGCTGGGCCAGCCTGAAGGCTAGCACTGCGGAACAAATCCGAAAGCCTGCTTAATAATGATTTGTCAGCGCCATCCACTTTGGGCAGATCCACGACAACAGAAATAGCCCGATCACCATCCAGCACTCGTTGATGATTGCCAAGGCTCTTCACCGCCTTCCATTCGGGTGCATCCGAAGGAAAGACCTCTCGACGATCGGAGTAAAAGATCGTGGATTTGATCTTCTGGCTAGGTGTGGTGCCAAGGTCACGGCAAAATCTGGGGTGGTTATCGCAATCAAACGCAGCGAATCGGGCGGCTTGGCTTGTCTTGATCCCTGCAATTCCGACTGTTCCTATGGCCACGATGGCAAACAGCATGGCGCTCAGGACACCCAACAGCATGACGAGTTCAATAAGAGACTGTCCCTTCGGGGAGCCAGGCTGTCCGATACTCAAGGCTGACTCTCCCCCCGGGACATCACCAGACTCACAGACCGATCAGCAAGGGTAGGAGCAGCCAGGCGTGACCCCCAAAACGGCGAGAATAAGTTGGCAAATTCACGGGTGGCCGTATTCGCCAGTGTATCCACTGGCCGCTGGAAAAAGACTTCAGCAACACTAAGTGACCACAAGTTCTTTACCGGATCGGCATCCCTCTCTGCCTCTGTCGCCTGCTGCCCAGCAGTGACTTTCTGCATCTTCGATACTGGTAGCCGAATCAACACAGGCACTCGCACCGAGGCGTCTTTGCGCGCTGCGTCATTACCAAGTGTTAGTTCACGGTAAGCGCTGAAGCCCAGATAACCCGACAAATCCACCGCATTCGATCGCGCAGTTGACCAGGATGAAGGGTTTGCAGACAGGCCAACGGGATCTGAGGAGATGCCACCACCTGCTCCAGGATCGGCATCTGCCGCACCCCAGGCGAGAGGGATAGACTCCCTTAGACCGGAGCATCGCCAGTTCCAACGACTACGTCGCCGCCAAGTGTGGATCGACAGTGTGTCACCCGCCTCCCAGCTCGAATAGTCTGGCGATAACCAAGTGCCACCGCGCTTAACAAGTTTGCCAAAAGCGGAATCCATACTGGTTGGAATGCAACCAACACTTGGCATCAAATACAGACGACTATCGAAACCCCGATTCCGAGTGAATCCATCCTGAGATTGCTGCACCATTGAAACCAAGGGCGCCCGATCCGATCCAGCGCGGTTTCGAGAGAAGCCGGAAAAAGCGGAGATATTGCTGCTAGGAATAATCTGACCAAAAAACCTTGAATCTCCTGTCCAGATCACCTCGTTGACCATAGCCTGTGCCGCAAAAGGGGTCGCAGCTGCGTGCATCATGTGCTGACTGGTCTGCAACATCTTGGTGTAACCGGACCGCATTGGCAGCTCGATGGCAGCACCACTCTTGGTCATTTGGTGACTGATCTGAGCCGACTCCTGTATCCAGGTAGCAATCGATTGCGTTGCTGGAATTGCCGCAGCAAGAGATCCCATATTCTGGGCAAGCGTCTGCGCATATTGAGTCCAGGCGCTTAACGTGACTGCCTGAGCCATCATGATCTCATTGGCAGCGATTGCGCGATTACTGTATGCATCGTAGTTCAGAATCTGGGCATACCAGGTCGCTACCGACTTGGCGGCAGCATCTGCCAATGCAATCGCCCGGGTCTTATCGTTACTTATTACTGCAGAGCGCGCCAATACAAAAATCAGTAGCGCAACCACTGAGAGTATTCCCAAGCCGATCATCAGCACAGCACCACGAGGTGATGTTTTCTGACTCAATGGTTATCCTGGTTGTAGTTTTTCAAATCTTTGCGGACATTAGCCTGAGTTCTCGCTGCGGACGCAGAACTTGTGGCTGCATTCAATGCAGCGCCAGCATCATTCCCCGATATTTCCTGGGCGATACCTGCTGTCTGATTTCGAATCGTCTGGCCAAGCATGCTATAGACGCCAATTGCTGCAACCGCCACCACAGCAACTACAACAATGTATTCAGTCATCCCCTGGCCATGCGGGGGATGTTGCGAGTCCGACAGCCCAGTAATGCGACTGCTGAGGCGACGCAAAAATTTATTGGGAAAAATACTTTTTCTTGACATGGAATCCTCCTGGAATTGCTGATCAAAACGATCAGACGGAGGTCATGATGCGTGGACTGATGCCCAGAGCAAATCGCCCGTCAGTCCTATTCGAAAGACTGACGTCAGACTTTTTTACACTACGGAGAAAAACGAGTCAGGGCCTAATGCCCATGCAGCACACTGGCCGCAAAGCCCGCCACGCCAATGC
>VERJ01000032.1 GCA_018882795.1 Burkholderiaceae bacterium
CCTGTATACAGACCTGCAGCGGTGCGATTTCTTTCGGCCGCTGATCGGATAGTCGTTTGGCGATTTTTTCCCGATCAATGGAATGCATCCAGTCGAAGTGCTCGGCGACATCCCGGCTCTTGTTGCTCTGAAGCGGGCCGATGAAATGCCAGGTGATCTGTTGGCGATGTGCGCGCAGCTGGCCAATTTTTTCAATGCCTTCCTGCACATAGTTTTCACCGAAAGCATTCATGCCAGCGGCCAGCGCTTCTTTCACGGCAGTTGCTGGAAAAGTCTTGCTCACCGCGAGTAGCTGTACTTTGGCAGGATCTTTTCCGTAACGCTCGCAGGCCTCGCGGATGCGGGTGTTCACCGCTTGCAGTCGTGCCGAGAAGGTTTCTGTCTGATCAGCCGGGCTCATATAAAGATGTGTTGGTAAAGGATGCTTCGGTAGTGATCATGGTTTAGCGATTCGATCCCGCCACCATATCAAACCGCATCCAGCGGCACTCGATGTCGCCATTAAAGACCGGAACACGACGGCCGGCTTTGAGCCGCATGCTCGAGTCCAGTTTCAGGTTATCGGTCAGCAGCCAGGCCTGCCAGCCTGCAAATTGCCTTTTCAGGGATTCGGCCAGGCCGCGTTCAAACTCGGCTGCCTCGCCAGGTTTTTCCAGGCGTTTGCCATACGGCGGGTTGGCCACGAGCACGCCTGCGGCGGCAATCGGCCGGATCTGATCCATGGCGCCGGTTGTCCATTGAATCGAAGAAGCCGCAAGTGCAGGTAGCGCACGTTGTGCATTGCCCTGTGCCACCTGCACCATGCGGGGATCAAGATCACTACCCTGCATGGCAGGCGGTCTCATGCCACTGCCTGGTGATGCCGCGAGACCTTCGTTGACGCGATCAATGGCCTCCTTGGCCTCCGCACGTAGCTGCCGCCAATTGACCTGACCCATGGGAGAGTTGGCATGAAAGTGTTCGGCCGCGAAATCCCTGGGGCTATGGGCGAGGTAGCCGGGTGGCAGCCGCAGGGCCCGTTGCATGGCCTCGATCAGCAGCGTACCGCTGCCGCAGAAGGGATCCATGAGCGCTGACTGGCCATCCCATTCGGTGAGTGCGATGAGCGCAGCAGCAAGGTTTTCGCGCAGCGGGGCCTCGCCCTTGGCCTGCCGCCATCCGCGTTTAAAGAGTGGTTCTCCGGATGTATCCAGATAGAGGGTGATGTCGTTTTGATCAATAAAGGCCCAGACTCGGATATCGGGATGGGCGGTATCGATGGAGGGCCGATCACCCCGTGCAGTGCGAAAGCGATCGCAGATGCCGTCTTTTACCAGCAGTGTGGCGAAGTTCCGCGCAAGAGGTTTGTCCAGTTTTGGCTCGCGGCCTACGGCCAGATCAATGCGCAACGTCTGCCTGAACGTAAACCATTGCTCCCAGAGAATGCGCGTGGCGATCTGTCGAATGTCCTCTGGCTTGCGAAAGCTCCCTTTGCCCGCGGCCACCAGAATTCGGGTGGGGATTCTGGCCCAGATGTTGGCACGGCCGATGGCCTGGGCGGATGCGGTGAAGGCTGCGCCCCCGCGGCCTTTGGCCACCGAAACAAATCCTGGCATGGCCTGCAGTTCCTGCACCAGGGCATCTTCGAGTCCGCTGGGGCAGACCGCGAAGCCGGTCAGCTGGGCATTGGACACTTAAAACGGTTTGATGACGACCAGCGCGACAACGGCCAGCAGAATCACCACAGGAATTTCGTTGTACCAGCGATACCAGACATGGGAGTGTCGTCGCTCACCGCGATTGAACTCCTCTAGTCGATTGCGGCAAGAGAGGTGGTAGCCAATCAGTACGAGCACGAGTGCTACCTTGGCATGGATCCATCCAAAGCCGTCACCGATGTGATAACCCAGCCAGAGCCAGAGCCCGGTGACCACCGCCAGCACACCCAGCGGTGTCATAAAGCGAAAAAGTTTGTTGGCCATCAGCAGCAGACGATCATTCTCTGACTTGTGTGCAGGATCCGTGGGCACCATGGCAATGTTGACAAAGATTCTTGGCAGGTAAAAAAGACCTGCGAACCAGCTGGTCACCATGACGATATGAAATGTCTTGACCCAAAGAAAAAGCATCGCTGATTACACCTTTTTTATTGAAGACTTTATTGGCGTACTTCGCCCTGGCCCAGCACGATCCACTTATAGGTGGTCAGTCCTTCCAGGCCTACGGGGCCACGGGCATGAATCTTGTCGTTACTGATACCGATCTCTGCGCCGAGGCCATATTCAAATCCATCTGCAAATCGGGTGGAGGCGTTCACCATCACGGAGGCGGAATCCACCTCGCGCAGAAATCGCATGGCCTTGGAGTAGTTCTCGGTCACGATGGCATCGGTGTGTTTGGAGCCATGGGCATTGATGTGTTCCATAGCGCCATCTAAACCATCCACAGTTTTCACCGCCAGGATCGGGGCCAGGTATTCTGTGTCCCAATCTTCTTCCGTGGCATCGATGATGCCGTTTTGATTTAGTCCGAGACGGGCCAGGTGGTTGCGGGTCTCGGCACAAACGCGGAGTTCAACCTGCTTGGTGCGATAGATCTCGATCAGTTTGGGGAGCACCTGATCAGCAACTGGCCCGGCAATCAGGAGGGTCTCCATGGTGTTGCAGGTGCCATAGCGCTGGGTCTTGGCGTTGTCGGCAATGCGAATTGCTTTTTCCACGTCGGCTTCATCATCAATATAGACATGGCAGATACCATCCAGATGTTTGATGACGGGCACTTTGGCCTCTTGTGAGATGCGTTCGATCAGCGACTTGCCACCACGCGGCACGATCACATCAATGTACTGCGGCATGGTGATCATTGCGGAGACGGCCTGGCGGTCTGTGGTAGGCACCACTTGAACGCCATCTTCGGGCAGTCCGGCAGCGGACAGCGCCTGCTGGATCAGGCCCGCCAGAAATTTGTTGCTGTCGATCGCCTCTGACCCCCCGCGCAGTACCGTGGCATTGCCTGCCTTGATACACAGGGCAGCAGCATCAATGGTGACATTGGGCCGGGATTCATAAATGATGCCGATTACGCCCAAGGGCACGCGCATGTGACCAACGCTGATGCCGCTGGGTTGTTTGCGCAGGTGACTGACTTCGCCGATCGGATCGGCCAGACCAATAATCTGCCGCACGCCCTCAATCATGGTGTTGATGCCGCGATCAGACAGAGTCAGCCGATCAACAAAGGCAGCATCATTCCCGGCGGCGGTTGCCCGCTGAATGTCCGCCGCATTGGCCGCTTTCAATGCGAATCGAGATTGATCGATCAGGCTGGCCAGTCGCGTGAGGGCATCGTTTTTCTGGCGCGCGCCTGCCTTGGCCATTTCACGACTGGCCTGACGGGCCCTTTGGCCCAGCGCGCTGATCTGCTGATGGATGTTGTCTGGTGTGGACACGTCTTATGCGAATTCAATCGCCATTTTTTCAAGGGCAACCCAGGGGTCATCGTGCTTTAAACCCTTGATCATTGTATCGACCTCAGCGGCCTGCCGCAGGGCCCGCCAGGTTTTGGCTGCGGGCGTCTGCCGAAGGCTGGTGGCAATGAGCCGTTCCCGGTGTCGGGGGATGCGGGCTTCGCGCAGAGCCATATCGGAGGAGCGGCCGTTAGCGACGAGCTGCTGGGCCCGGGCCAGCATCCGAAGATCTTCTGTAATGGACCACAGCACCAGGGGTAGGGGTTCGGCCTCGGCCTTCAGGCCCCGCAGGATGCGCACAGCCCGGCTGGCATCTCCCGCGAGCACCGCCTCGCCAAGGCTAAAGGGGCTGAAGCGCGCGACATCGGCAATGAGGTGTTTGACATCATCAATGTCCAGAGCGTTTTCTTTTTGCTCGTGATGCAGGGCCAGTTTCAGAATTTCCTGATGGGCGGCAATCAGGTTGCCCTCGCATTGATCGCAGAGCCAGCCGATCGCATCGGGCGTTGCCGATAGCCCCACCGCACGCAGTCGTTGGCTGATCCAGTTGGGAAGATCGGATCGATAGAGTTCGGGCACGATTACCACGATGCCTGACTGGTCTAGGGCATTGAACCAAGAGGCACCAAACATGGCCTTATCTGCTCTTGGCAGTGACACCAAAAGCACGACATCAGCGGGAGGATTGGCACACCAGGCCTGAATGGATTTGCTGCCCTCCGTGCCAGGCTTACCAGTGGGCAGCCGCAGATCCATCAGGCGCTGATCTGAGAAGAGCGACCCGGTGCCCGCAGCAGATAGCCACCCTTTCCAGTCAAAGCTTCGGTCGGGAACCTCGACCTGCCGCTCCATCACGCCTTTGGATTTAAGGTGGGCCCTGAGGCTATCGGCGGCCTCGCCAGTGAGCAGTGGATCATCGCCGCTGATGGCCCAGATCTGCGGCGTACGGCTTTTGCTGGCCGAGTCGATGATTTTTTTGATGCCGTCGGGTGTCCGGAGATCGAGCTTGATCTGCATGCTCAGTTGGGCAGCTTTACGGCCCTCAGGCGGCGGACCAGCTGCCAGGCGATATCTTTTTGCATATCTTCGACGATGGCACCCTCACCAACGCTGATCGATAACACTTCCGAGTCGCTGATCGTTAGATCCCGGGTCTGGTTGATCTCTTGCGTGCTGGCAATTTCAACCCCGTAACCATCATTGATCTTGTAGCCGACGCGCATACGCAGCTGAATTTCACGCGGGCGTCCTGCAGCACTGAAGGCGACCACTGTTCTTTCCACCGCCTGCGCGGAAATGATCAGTACTACCTGCGCATCCACAGCCTTAGGAACAATTTTTACGTTGCTCTGCCCCCAAAAAAATTGTCTGATCTCATTGGCGACGCTGTGGTTACCCTCAATGGCAATGGTTTTAAAGGGCAGGCCCAGATCCTGACCCCGTATGGTGAATCCGCAGCCCCCGGCCAGCAGCGCGGTGCCGAGCAGCAGTGCGACCAGATGAATGCGCTGTCTCAATATCTGCATATCGGTTAGGCCACCACGTTGACCAGGCGACCGGCCACCACAATAACTTTCTTTGCGGGCTTGCCTTCAGAGAATTTTGCAAAGGCCTCGCTGTCAAGCGCCGCTTGTTGAATATCCTCCTGGCTGGCCGAGGCAGGCACGGTTAAGCTGCCGCGGACCTTGCCGTTAATTTGCAGGACCATCTCTACGCTTTCGCGCACGAGGGCGCTTTCGTCTACCGTTGGCCATGGGGCATTCAGCATGTCACCGTATGCGTCTGCAAAGCCGAGATCGCGCCAGAGCACCCAGCCGATGTGGGGTACCACGGGGTAGAGCGTGCGCAGCAGGATCGAGAGGCCCTCGGTCAGGGCCAGATCCCGATCAGGATGATGTGATCCCGGGGACTTTGCGGCATCTTCCAGCGTATTGAGCATCTTCATCGTGGCTGAGACCACGGTGTTGTATTGCTTACGCTGCATGTCGAAGTCGGCTTGCTTTAAGAGCGCATGTAGCTCACGCCGCAGAGCCTTGGCGGCATCATCGGTGATCGCAGAAAAATGCTTGGCCTGTGGTGAGATTCGCGGCCTGACCCCATTGGCGAAGGTCCACAGCCGTTTCAGGAAACGGAAGGCGCCTTCCACACCAGAGTCGGACCATTCCAGGGTCTGTTCCGGCGGAGAGGCAAACATGGTGAACAGCCGTGCGGTGTCAGCGCCATAGCGATCAATCAGGGCCTGTGGATCGATGCCGTTATTTTTTGATTTGGCCATTTTCTCCGTGCCGCCCATGAGCACGGGCCCGCCATCGGATTTCAGCGATGCGGAGATGGGGCGTCCTTTGTCATCGAACTGCACATCGACATCGGCTGGATTGAACCAGGTCCTGCGGCCCGCATCGTCTTCACGATAATAGGTTTCATTGAGCACCATGCCCTGGGTGAGCAGATTGGAAAACGGTTCATTGAATTGCACCAGACCAATATCACGCATCACTTTTGTCCAGAAGCGCGCATAGAGCAGATGCAGCACTGCGTGTTCAATGCCGCCGATGTATTGGTCCATCGGCATCCAGTAGTCGTTGCGGCTATCCACCATCGCGACCTGACTGTCTGGTGAGCAGTAACGCATGTAATACCAGCTTGAATCAATGAAGGTATCCATGGTGTCGGTCTCGCGCCGCGCCGGTTTACCGCATTTGGGGCAGTCGACTTTCAGGAAACGTTCATCTTTATTGAGCGGATTGCCACTGCCATCGGGCACGAGATCCTCGGGCAGCACCACGGGCAGATCTTTTTCAGGGACGGGCACTTCGCCGCAGTGGTCACAATGAATGATGGGAATCGGTGTGCCCCAGTAGCGTTGGCGTGAGATGCCCCAGTCGCGTAGGCGGAACTGGATGCGTTTCTCGCCCAGGCCAAGCTGCTGCAGATCACCCGCGACGGCATCGACGGCTGCGTTGTAATCAAGTCCGTCGTATTTGCCGGAGTTGATGCAGGCTGTCTGCTCTTTATCCGCATACCATTCTTGCCAGGCTTGTGTTGAGAAGGTGTGATCGCTAGGGCCGCCTGTCATCGGGTTGGCGACTTCCGCTCCTGCGTCGCTTCGCGCCAATCCCGATGCCCTCGGCCCAGACTTCGATTCGGATGCAGGCCCTGACGCCCTCGGTCCCGATGCTGACCTCGACTTTTGCACGACCTGGCGAATTTCAAGTCCGTACTTCTTTGCGAACGCAAAGTCCCGCTCATCGTGTGCTGGTACACCCATCACGGCGCCATCGCCATAGGTCATGAGCACATAGTTGCCGACCCAAACAGGCACCTGCTGTTGTGTCAGGGGGTGGGTGACAAACAGGCCCGTGGGCATGCCTTCTTTTTCGCGTGTAGCGATATCCGCCTCGGCAACGCCGCCTGCCTTACACGCTTCAATGAAGGTTGAGAGCTTGGGATTATTCGCTGCGGCCACGGTGGCAATCGGATGTTCAGGCGCAACCGCCACGAAGGTCACGCCCATGATGGTGTCGGCCCGCGTGGTGAACACAAACATTTTGCCTGCATTGATCAGCTGGCCGGATGCATCCTTAATCTGGTGGGGAAAGGCAAACCGTACGCCAGTGGATTTGCCGATCCAGTTCTCCTGCATGATCTTGACGCGTTCGGGCCAGCCGAGATCAGCAAGATCATTGAGCAACTCATCGGCGTATTGGGTGATGCCCAGGTAGTACATGGGAATCTCGCGCTTCTCCACTAAGGCGCCACTGCGCCAGCCCCGGCCATCCACGACCTGTTCGTTGGCTAATACTGTCTGGTCGATGGGGTCCCAGTTCACTGTGCCGGTTTTCAGATAGGCGATGCCACGCTCGCGCATCTTCAGAAACAGCCACTGATTCCACTTGTAGTAATCGGGCGAGCAGGTGGCGACCTCGCGGCCCCAGTCAATGGCCAGGCCCATCGACTGCATCTGCTGCTTCATGTAAGCGATGTTGTCGTAGGTCCATTTGGCTGGCGCCACTTTGTTGGCCATGGCGGCGTTTTCGGCGGGCAGGCCAAAGGCATCCCAGCCCATCGGCATCAGCACGTTATAGCCCTGCATACGCAGTGCACGGGCCATCACATCGTTGATCGTGTAGTTGCGGACATGGCCCATGTGCAGCTTGCCCGAGGGGTAAGGCAGCATGGAGCAGGCGTAGTACTTGCCTTTGGGGAAGCGGGGATCGTTTTCCTTGGCGAGGTAGGCCTGGGCCGATTGCCAGGCGGCCTGCGCCTGGGATTCGACAGATTTGGGCTGATAGGTCTGATCGGAGGACTGGCCTACAGAGGATGACATTAGCGGAGCCGTTTTCTATGTGGGATTCAAAACCATCGGATTTTATCAAGGGGGGGTGGTGTCAGAGTCCTTAGAATGCGGCTATGACCGATCTTCTTCATCGTTTAAATCCCGAACAACGTGCGGCGGTCACGCTGCCCCCCGAATCAGCCCTGATCCTTGCCGGGGCAGGCAGTGGCAAGACCCGGGTGCTGACCACCCGGATTGCCTGGCTGATTTCCACAGGCCAGGTCAGTCCCCAGGGGTTGCTGGCCGTGACCTTTACCAACAAGGCCGCCAAGGAGATGCTGGGCCGGATTGGCGCCATGCTGCCCGTCAATGTCCGGGGCATGTGGGTCGGCACCTTCCATGGGCTCTGTAATCGCCTGCTTCGCGCTCATCACCGGGATGCCCAGCTGCCAGCCACTTTTCAGATCCTGGATAGCCAGGATCAGCTCTCGGCCGTCAAGCGACTGCTCAAGACCCTGAACTGGGACGACGAGAAATTTCCACCGCGTCAGCTCCAGTCCTTCATCAATAGCGCCAAGGAGCAGGGCCTGCGGGCCAATGCAATTGATGATGCCGATGGCTACAACAAGCAATTCATTGAGTTCTATCAGGCCTATGACGACCAATGCCAGCGGGAAGGCGTGGTGGATTTCGGCGAGTTGTTGCTGCGTTCGGTGGAGTTGTTGGCCCGCAATACGGCACTGCGCGATCACTACCGCATGCGGTTTCGTCACATCCTGATCGATGAATTTCAAGACACCAATCCGTTGCAGTATGAGTGGATCAAGCAGCTGTCTGGCGAGACCACGGCCGTGTTTGCGGTGGGTGATGATGACCAGTCCATCTATGCGTTTCGTGGCGCAGACGTGGCCAACATGATGAAGTTTGAGCGTGAATTTCGTGTCTCACATCTGATCAAGTTGGAGCAGAACTATCGCTCAAGCGGCCATATTCTGGATGCCGCAAATGCCATGATTCGCAACAACAGCCAGCGGCTGGGCAAGAATCTCTGGACCGATGCGGGCGAGGGCGAACAGCTGCGCATCATGGAGGCCGCCAGCGATGGCCTGGAGGCCCAGTGGCTGGTCGATGAAATACGGTCGCTGGTGGCAGACGGAGCATTGCGCAGCGAGATTGCGGTGCTTTATCGCAGCAATGCCCAATCGCGGGTGATTGAACACACGCTCTTTAACGCGGGCATTGCCTATCGTGTGTTTGGCGGCCTGCGCTTTTTCGAGCGGGCCGAGATCAAGCATGCCCTGGCCTATCTGCGTCTCATGGAGAACCCCCACGACGACACGTCGTTTCTGCGGGTGGTGAATTTCCCTGCGCGGGGCATCGGTGCCCGTAGCATCGAGGCCCTGCAGGACAGGGCGACTGCCCTGCGATTGAGTCTCTACGCTGCGGTTCCCCACATCGACGGCAAGGCCGGCAGTGTCTTGTCGCAATTTACCCGTCTGATTGAATCTATGCGTTTTGAAGGCCAAGGCGCCAAGCTGAATGCGTTGGTGGATCTGGTGATTGAGAAATCGGGGCTGATTGCGCATTACCAGGCCGAGAAAGAGGGCCGAGATCGGGTGGAAAACCTGCGCGAATTGGTCAATGCCGCAGCCGTCTTCATCTCTGAAGAAGGCGAGAGCGTGACCGATGATGGTGAGATCAAGATGCCGCCACTGGTGGCGTTTCTCTCTCACGCCTCTTTGGAGGCGGGTGATAACCAGGCCCAGGAGGGCCAGGATGCGGTGCAGTTGATGACGGTCCACTCGGCTAAGGGGCTGGAATTTGATTCGGTTTTCATCACCGGCCTGGAGGAGGGCCTGTTTCCCCATGAAAACTCCATGATGGAGGCCAATGGTCTGGAGGAGGAGCGTAGGTTGATGTATGTGGCCATCACGCGCGCCCGCAAGCGCCTCTATTTGTCGTTGGCTCAGACCCGGATGCTGCATGGCCAGACGCGTTACAACATGCGTAGCCGTTTTCTCGATGAATTACCGGAGAACAATATTCGTTGGCTGACACCACGACTCAATCCCGCCGGTGTGATGGGTGGTGGCTTCATGAACTATGAGGGCGGGTCCTCCTATGGTCTGTCGGGCCGCAGTGGCGGCGCGTGGGGCGCTGGCCGCAGTGGTCAGGGCCAGCGATCGACATCACAGTCGGCGGGCGGCGGTGGCCGTGCAGCATCGCTTGGTGCCCATGACAGCGGATTTAAGATCGGCCAGAGCGTGCAGCATGCGCGTTTCGGCCAGGGCGTGATCGTGGCCCTGGAGGGCTCTGGCGAAGATGCCCGGGCCCAGATTCAATTTAAACGCGATGGCATGAAGTGGTTGGCCCTGGCGATTGCCAAGATTGAACCGGCCTGATCAAGCATCTTCTTCTGGGTCGCCAAAAATTGCTTTGGTGCTGGCGTAAAACGATCCATGGGCAACCGCCATCAGAATCAGCGTGATGGGAAATAAAAATGCAGCTGCTGTGTTGGGTGTGAAGTCCATCAGTTGTCCGAGCAGCGCCATACAGGCACCGAGAAACAAGGTCAGTCCAATCCAGGTAATCGCGTAGCGAATAAAAGCGCTCTTATTTCTCCACACGGCGAAGAAGCTGTAAAACAATGCTTTGACGGGGCTAAAACCCGACCAGACGACCAGCTGCGGCGCAAACCAGAAGGCCATCATCACGGGAATGTAGAGCAGAAATGCAATCATGGCCGACGCTTGCACGGACGCTGCCTGCTCCGGTTTCGGTGATTCGCCCAGGGTGATCCAGTCGATCAGCGATCCGCCATCAATCAGCAGGCTGATCAGCAAAATACCGGCGATTTCCACGACATACCAGACACCGAGCAGCAGAACAGATCGGGCCTGGGGTGATCGAAAACCACTGATCAGCAGCAGTGGATTGGGTGGGCGACGTTCATCAATGGTGCGAGCTACCTCAATGAATCCCATGGAGAGCCCTGGGGTGAGCAGTAGTGGTAGCAGCAGTCCCAGCACCGGCACAAAAGCCATGATCAGCATGGCCGCCCAGTAAGTGAAGAGGATCATTGTCCAGCCTAACGGCTGGCGATGGAATGATCGAAAGCCTGCGCCAAGCCAGCCTTGGCCGACTTTCGATTCCACCATGCGGGGCTGTGGGAGAAGTAGCATTGTTTAGCTCTGCCGTGTGCGCAGCAGGCGTTCAAAATGGCCGGGATCTTTGGGCGTGAGCATGGTGGCGTTTCTCGGCAGATACCAGTCGTAGAGCCTTGAGACCCAGAAGCGATAAGCAGCCGCGCGCAGCATCATGGGCCAGGCGTCGCGTTCGACATCGGACAGCGGCCGAATCGATTCATAGCCCGAGAGCAGGGCATCCCGATGCTCGGTTAACAGTTCACCCCGATCCTGCGCATCATGGGTGATGCACCAGTCATTGACGGCGACCGCCAGGTCAAACACGAAGTGGTCAACGCCTGCAAAATAAAAATCGATGAATCCGCCGAGCTCCGGACCCGCTGCAGTCTCTTCAAACAGTACGTTATCGCGAAAAATATCGGCATGCACCGCGCCACGAGGCAGATGTTTCGCGGCGGCGGTCGCCATGAAATCGGTCTGGGCCTTCAGTTCGTTTTTCAGCAGATTTGCCTGATCAGAATTGAGAAAAGGCAGTATCTGAGGCACGGTTTGTTGCCACCAGGATAGTCCCCGCAGGTTGGGCTGGCTGCCTTGGTAATCCATCACAGCCAGATGTGAGGCCGCGATTGCTGCGCCAAGAATGCGGCAGTGGGCAGGCGTTGGATCGGGTTGCCATTGGCCCTTGAGGCGTGTGGCCAGCGATGCGGGCTTGGCTTCGCATGTATGCAGAATGGAACCACTGCGATCAGCCATCGGCCTGGGGCAGGCCACACCCCGGTCTGCCAGGTGGCGCATCAGCCCGAGGTAAAACGGAAGTTGTTCCGCCGTGAGTTTCTCAAACAGCGTGAGTACGAAGCGGCCCGAGGTCGTATCGACAAAATAATTGGTGTTTTCAATGCCGGAGGCGATGCCCTCGAAACCAACGAGTTGGCCGAGGTCAAAACGGTTCAGCAGTACTTGAAGGGATCCCTCGGATACAGGGGTGAAGACAGCCATGCGGTCATCGAAGTCGTTTGATCAGACTCGAAGTATCCCACCGTTGGCCGCCCATGCGTTGTACATCGCCGTAGAACTGGTCGATCAGGGCCGTGATCGGTAAAAGCGCGCCGCGTTGTTTTGCCTCATCAAGGCAGAGTCCAAGGTCTTTACGCATCCAGTCCACCGCGAAGCCGAAATCGAATTTGTCGTCCACCATGGTCGGACCGCGGTGCTCCATCTGCCAGGACTGGGCAGCACCTTTGCTGATGATCTCTAGCACCAGTTTCATGTCGATGCCCGCCCGCATGCCAAAAGCAATGCCCTCGGCCAGGCCCTGGATGGCGCCGGCCACACAGATCTGATTGACCATTTTGGCGAGCTGTCCACAGCCGTTGTCGCCTACCCGTGTGAAGGCCTTGGAAAACGCCATGGCAACCGGCTTTGTCCGATCAAAGGCGGCCTGATCGCCACCGACCATCACGGTCAGCGTGGCATTCACGGCCCCGGCCTGACCGCCGGATACCGGTGCATCGAGAAACGTGATGCCCATGGATTGGGCCTGCACGCCAAGTTCGCGTGCAATCTCTGCAGAGGCGGTGGTGTGATCGACAAAGACACCGCCCTTGGGCATGGCGTGAAAGGCGCCCGATGGGCCAACCGTGACTTCCCGCAGATCGTGATCGTTACCCACGCAGGCGAAAATGAATTCAGCCTGTTGGGCAGCCGATGCAGGAGAGTCGGCGACTGCGACATCCCACTGGGCATGCTGTGTCTGCCACTGCTCGGCTTTACTGCGGGTACGGTTATAGACCGTCACATGATGGCCCGCCTTGGCCAGGTGACCCGCCATCGGGCCGCCCATGACGCCCAGGCCAAGAAATGCAACCTTCTGTTTCATTGGGTTTAGTCTTCTTCGCCGGAGAATGCCTCATCACGCTTTTTGCGGATGAAGGGCAGGGCAACGATCACCAGCAGCAGCACGGCCGTGACCAGCAGTGCCAAAGACAGCGGACGATCAACAAACACGCCCCAGTTGCCACGGGAGATGGTCAACGCACGGCGCAGATATTCCTCCATGAGTTCACCGAGAATGAAGCCCATAAGCAGTGGTGCGGGTTCGCAGTGCCATTTCTTAAAGTAATAGCCCATGATGGCGAAGGGAATGGTCATGAGCACATCCCATACATTGTTGTTCAGGCTATAGGCACCAATGCAGCAGAACAGCAGAATCGCGGGGTAGAGGAAGCGATAGGGCACCTGCAGCAGCTTGATCCAGAGGCCAATGAGCGGCAGGTTCAGAATCACCAGCAGCAGATTGCCCACCCACATGGACACAATCAGGCCCCAAAAGAGTGTGGGGTTACTGGTCATGACCTGGGGGCCGGGCTGGATGTTGTGGATCATCATGGCCGCGATCATCAGCGCCATTACAGGTGTGGTGGGGATGCCCAGTGTCAGCATGGGAATGAAGGAGGTCTGGGCGCCAGCGTTGTTGGCGGCTTCGGGCCCCGCGACACCCTCGATCGCACCCTTGCCGAATTCATTTGGTCTTTTTGAAATCTTCTTTTCAATGGCGTAGGAAGAAAAAGAAGAAAGAATGGCACCGCCGCCAGGCAGTATGCCTAGAAATGATCCCAGCACGGTGCCGCGCACGGCAGCAGGTCCGCCGCGCTTCCAGTCCTCCTTGTTGGGCATGTAGTTGGTGACTTTTTCTTTCAGCAGGTCGCGCGCCTCGGTCTGCTTGAGGTTGTAGATGATTTCTGCAAAGCCGAACATGCCCATCGCAATCACGGCGAATTCGATGCCATCGGAGAGTTCTGCAATGCCAAAGGTAAACCGCGCGGTGCCGGAGTTCACATCGGTGCCGATCATGCCCAGCAGCAGGCCCAGTACCACCATGCCCAGGGCCTTGATGATGGAGCCGTGGGCCAGCACCACGGCAGCAATCAGGCCGAGCACCATTAGCGAGAAATATTCGGCGGGGCCAAATTTAAAGGCCACCTCCGCCAGCGGTGGTGCAAAGGCCGCAATCAGAAACGTGGCGACTGTTCCTGCAAAAAACGATGCCAGCGCTGCGGTGGCCAGTGCCACACCCGCCCGGCCCCGTCGCGCCATCTGATAGCCATCCAGGGTTGTGACCACCGAGGCGGATTCGCCAGGAAGGTTCACCAGGATCGCCGTGGTGGAGCCGCCATATTGCGAGCCGTAGTAGATGCCCGCCAGCATGATCAGTGCGGTTGATGGGTCGGACATCTTGTAGGTAATCGGCAGCAGCATGGCGATGGTGGCCAGCGGGCCGATGCCGGGCAACACGCCGATCAGGGTACCCAGTAAGACGCCGATGAAGCAGTAAAACAGGTTCTCCATCGTGAATGCGGTGGCTGCACCCAGAGCAAGATTGGCTAGTAGATCCATGGTGGTCTCGGTTTTGTCGTTTTAAGTAGATTTATTGCGTCAGGAGTGGGGGCAGGATCGGAAACTGGAGCTCAAGTCCGTAGCCAAAGACACCGATACCGAGCACAACCAGCCCAATGGCGAGCAGCGCCGTTTCCTTTGTCCTGGATTCTTGGCTGCCAGTGGCTGCCAAGAAGACCAGTGCCACGACCGCAATCAGAAAGCCTGCATAAGGCAGCAGCAGGCCAAAGAGCAGGACACTGGCCAGGATGAGTCCGATGCCACGCCAATCGGTGGGCCCCGGGGGTTCCTGCGCATCAGCGGGAGCAAATGACATGACCAGCACGATCAGGCCCAGCACGCCCATGATGATCGCCAGCAGCAGGGGAAAGTAGCCCGGCCCCATGCGATTTGCACTGCCCAGAGAGTAGTCCAGGGAGTAGATGCCGAAGAACAACCCAATCAGAATGAACATGAGGCCGGCGTTGAAGTCGCGGCGATTCTGGATTTTCATAAGACCTCCTGAGCAAGATGGGATTCTTCCACAGTCCCCCACCCCGGTAAATATTGCTTAGCCGGGCGTGGCAGCGCCAAGTACCGTCGCCCCTGCCCGGTTGATCAGAACGACTAAACTATGGGGTTTGAGTCAATTCCGGGAGAAATCCCGGAGAAACCCTAGCCCAAACCCAGCACAGAACCCGCTATCTGCCCATGAATGCATCCGAGATTCGCGAGAAGTTTCTTCGATATTTCGAGTCGAAGGGCCACACCATCGTGGCCTCGAGTCCCCTGGTGCCGGCCAACGATCCGACGCTGCTGTTTACGAACAGCGGCATGGTGCAGTTTAAAGATGTGTTTCTGGGCAGGGAGCAGCGGCCCTATAAGCGGGCGACATCTTCGCAGCGCAGCGTGCGCGCTGGCGGCAAGCACAATGATCTTGAGAATGTTGGCTATACCGCCCGCCACCATACTTTTTTTGAGATGCTGGGTAACTTCTCGTTTGGTGACTATTTCAAGCGTGAGGCGATTCACTACGCATGGGAACTCTTAACCCAGGTCTATCAGCTGCCTGCTGATCGCCTCTGGGTCACGGTGTATCAAGAAGATGACGAGGCCTATGGCATCTGGGCCGATGAGATCAAGGTGCCGAAGGAGCGGATTGTTCGCATCGGCGATAACAAGGGCGCCCGCTATGCGAGCGATAACTTCTGGCAGATGGCCGACACCGGGCCCTGCGGCCCCTGCAGCGAGATTTTTTACGACCATGGCCCAGAGGTCTGGGGTGGCCCCCCAGGAAGTCCTGAGGCCGATGGCGATCGTTATATTGAGATCTGGAATCTGGTCTTCATGCAGTATGAGCGGGATGAATCCGGCAAGATGACACCCCTGCCCAAGCCCTGCGTGGACACTGGCATGGGCTTAGAACGCATTGCCGCCGTGCTCCAGCATGTTCACAGTAATTACGAGATTGATCTATTTCAGCACTTGATCCAGGCCGTTTCGCGTGAGAGCGGCTGCAAGGATCTGGCCAACCCCTCTTTGCGGGTGATTGCCGATCACATCCGTGCCTGCAGCTTTCTTGTTGTCGACGGCGTGATTCCAGGTAATGAAGGTCGGGGTTATGTGTTGCGTCGGATCGTGCGCCGTGCCCTGCGTCATGGCCATAAGCTGGGCCAGACGCAGCCTTTTTTCTACAGGCTTGTCGATGACCTGGTGAAAGAGATGGGCGCCGCCTATCCGGAATTGGCCAAGGCTGCTGATCGTGTCGCGGCCACACTCAAGCAGGAAGAGGAACGCTTCGGCGAGACCCTGGAAAAGGGCATGGGCATTCTTGATACTGCATTGTCCGGCCTGGCTAAGGGCGCCAAGCTGGATGGTCAGACCGCCTTCACGCTCTATGACACATTCGGCTTTCCCCTGGACTTGACCGCCGATGTCTGCCGCGAGCGCGGGGTCGAGGTTGATGAGGCTGGTTTTGATGCCGCGATGGCCCGTCAGCGTGAGCAGGCCCGCGCTGCAGGAAAGTTCAAAGCTGCCGATGTACTGGAGTATTCGGGTGTCTCGACCCGCTTTGTGGGCTATGAGCGCCTGGATGAAGAAGCGAAAGTCACCGCGATTTATAAGGGTGGTGTCAGTGTGAATTCAGTTTCCGCGGGCGATCATGCCGTGATCGTGCTGGATGTCACGCCGTTTTATGCGGAGTCTGGCGGCCAGGTTGGCGATGCGGGCGCACTGCGTGCGGAGAACATGGCGTTCTCAGTGGAAGATACCCAGAAGATTTCGGCCGCGGTGTTTGGTCATCATGGTGTTGTGCTTACTGGGGATATCCGGGTGGGCGAGAAGGTGAGTGCCGCGGTGGACACGGTGCGTCGTGCCCATACCGTGCGTAATCATTCCGCTACGCACCTATTGCACAAGGCCCTGCGCGAGGTATTGGGGTCCCATGTCCAGCAGAAGGGATCATTGGTGGATGCCGATAAGACCCGTTTCGATTTCTCGCACAATCAGCCCGTCACGGATGATGAGATTCGTCGCATTGAAGAGATCGTGAATGCCGAAATTCTGGCCAATCAAGCCACCAAGGCGCAGGTCATGGCCTTTGATGATGCCATTGCCCATGGTGCGATGGCGCTGTTTGGCGAGAAGTATGGCGATGAAGTCCGCGTGCTGGATATCGGGTCATCTTGCGAACTGTGTGGTGGTACCCATGTCAGTCGCACTGGCGATATCGGTCTATTCAAAGTTGTATCGGAGTCCGGCGTTGCTGCTGGCATCCGCCGTATCGAGGCGGTGACGGGAGAAAACGCACTGGCTTTATTGCAGACTCTGGAGGCCCGTATGTCGCAGGCCGCTGCTGTGATCAAGGCCCCTCCCACTGAGTTGCCTGCAAGGCTTGCCCAGATCATGGACAACGTGAGGGCCATGGAAAAGGAGATTGCCCGGCTGAAGTCAAAGCTTGCAGCTTCTGCGGGTGATGATCTTGCCGGTCAGGCCCAGGATGTGGCGGGAGTGAAGGTGTTGGCTGTCAGCATTGAGGGTGCTGACGTCGCAGCGCTACGCGAGACTCTCGATAAGCTTAAAAATACGCTGAAGTCCGCCGCTATCGTGTTGGGCAGCGTGGAGGGCGGCAAAGTCACCCTGATTGCGGGCGTGACTGCCGATCTGACTGCAAAACTGAAGGCCGGCGAACTGGTGAATCATGTTGCGCTGCAAGTGGGCGGCAAGGGTGGTGGCCGGCCCGATATGGCCCAGGCGGGTGGCACCGATGTAGCCGCATTGCCTAAGGCGCTCGCCAGTGTGAACACCTTTGTTCAATCCAAACTTGCGTGAGTGCCGGTGATGAGTGAGTCGAGTGTTCCGGCAGGCCTCGTTGCAGACAGAACATTGGATGCCCGTGGGCTGAATTGTCCGATGCCGATTTTGAAGGCGAAAAAGACGCTCAATGAAATGACCGCGGGGTCGTTACTGAAGGTATTGGCGACTGATCCTGGTGCGGTGCGGGATTTCGAATATTTTTGTCGACACACGGGCCATCAACTTCTGGAAAGTACTGAGCAGCAGGGGGAATTTGGCTTTCTCATCCGAAGAAAGGGTTAGACTTCGGGCTTGAGGAGGAGGGATCGTCATTTGAGGGAGTGACGATCATTTGGGCGCCAAGCGATTGGCGCCTTTTTCTTTGGCACTTTGCTTGGCATGTTTCAGCTTTACCTTGATAGCTCGGGGCCTACCGCTGGGGGCTTTCCCTCCTCGCGGTCGCAAAACGTAAATCGAAAAGCGTTTTGCTCCAACGCTCCTCGAGTAAATCCCCCAACGCTCTCCCCTCGGGGAATCGATTGCCTCAGTCGAAGAACACGACTGGAGAGCGTCGGGATTTCGAACCGGCGAACGCTTGCAGCCGGGCGAAACCCGGCGCTAGGCCAGGAGCCATCTATCGACACCCGATGGTAGGCCCCGAGCGCTCGAGTTAGAACGCCAGGCCCCGAGCCTCAGAGCGCCTGGTGTTGGGCCCGAACGCGATCGAGCGCCGTTTCGAAGCTGGCGAGCCGCGTTTTTTCCTGGTCGACCACGGCAGCCGGTGCGCGGGCAACGAAACTCTCATTCGAGAGTTTAGCCTTGGCTTTACTGATCTCGCCTTCCAGCCGGGCGATTTCTTTTGACAGACGTGCCCGCTCGGCGTCGACATCAATGGCGACTACCAGCATCAGCTTGATGTCACCAACGATCTGCACGGGCGAGCGTTTGGCCTCCTCGCCCAGCGATTTTTCAAACGTGACATCACTGAGTCGGGCGAGCGCCTTCAGGCTTGCCGCAATCTGCTGGCGCTCCTGACCATCAAGCCGCAGATCAATCTTGGTCTTGGGATTTAGCCCTTGGATATTTTCAAGGCTGATGCGCAATGGCACCTTTTCTGCTGGCGAAAGCCCCATTTCGGAGCGCAGCGTGCGAATCGCACTCACCATTTCTTTGAGCTGTGCCACCCGCGCTTCTGAAAGCGTATCGATCTTACCGAGCTCGGCCTTGGGATAGGGCGCAGTCACAATCGAATCAAATTCTCCAGCCTCAAGCTTGAGCGAGCGCTTCGCGGTTTTCGCCACGTTCTGCCAGAGTTCCTCGGTGATAAAGGGAATGATGGGGTGGGCGAGCCGCAGCGTGGTCTCAAGGGTTCTCAGCAGGGTGCGTCGAGCAGCCTTCTGGGCGTTCGGTCGGCCTGTCGCCATTTGCACCTTCGCCAATTCCAGATACCAGTCGCAGAATTCGTTCCAAGCGAATTCATAAATCTCGCGCGCGGCAAGATCAAAGCGATAGTCACGCAGATGCTGCTCTACCGCAGCCTCGGTGCGCTGCAGCTGAGATACGATCCATTGGTCGACAAAGGTGAAGTGCAGGGGGCCATCCGGGCCGCAGTCTCCGGCACAGACCTCTAATCCATTGTCCTGGCCTTCGCAGTTCATCAGCACAAAGCGTGTCGCATTCCAGAGCTTGTTGCAAAAATTGCGATAGCCCTCGCAACGGTGCAAATCGAAATTGATGTTGCGGCCGGGTGTGGCCAGGCTGGCAAAAGTGAAGCGTAGGGCGTCTGTGCCAAATGCGGGGATGCCATTGGGATATTCAGCGCGTGTTTTTTTCTCGATCTGGGCCGCCTGTTTCGGATTCATCAGGCCCGTGGTGCGCTTGCCCACCAGGGTGTCGAGGTCAATGCCATCGATCAGATCAATCGGATCCAGGGTGTTGCCCTTGGATTTGCTCATCTTCTGGCCCTCTGCGTCGCGCACCAGGGCGTGAACATAAACATGATGAAAGGGCACCTTGCCGG
>VERJ01000033.1 GCA_018882795.1 Burkholderiaceae bacterium
GCTGATGAAAGGAGACCTAGTGGTTTACAAACTCATTGGCGGCAAACCACAGGTGCGGGAAGATGAAAGCAAACGCAACCCCCTGGGCCCGTTCCAGGGTATGGACACGCTGAAGCTTGGAAATTAGCTTCAGCGTGATCGCACCGGAGCGGCAACAGCGCTGGATTGCTTGTTAGACCTTACCCAGCGCCTTCAGGATCTTTTCCGGCGTAAACGGCTGCGACACCACGGATGCATTCAGGGGTGCGAGTGCATCATTGATCGCATTCATGATGGCGCCTGGCGCACCGGCAGTACCCGCCTCACCCGCACCCTTGGCACCCAAGAGCGAGGTTCGGGTGGGGGTCTCCACGTGGCTGACTTCAATATCCGGCATCTCATAGGCCATGGGCACCAGATAGTCGGCCATGGTGCCGTTTTGCAGCTGGCCGTTTTCGTCGTAGAGGCACTCTTCGTAGAGCGCACCGCCAATGCCCTGCACAATCGCCCCACGCATTTGCTCATCGACCAGCATGGGGTTGATTACTCGGCCGCAGTCTTCTACCGCCCAGTGTTTGAGCAGCTTCACCAGTCCAGTGTCAGGGTCGACTTCCACATAAGAGAGCTGCACGCCATTGGTCCAGATGAAGGGGTAGTCACGCTGCACATAGTGCCGGGTCACCGTGAGTTCGGGCGTGAATCCTGCGGGCAGGGTATCGGAGCGGAAATAGCCCACACGCCCAAGCTCCGGGAAGTCCACCAGCACCTCTTCAGTCTGGGCATCCACCACATTGCCTTCGCGAATTGTGAGTGAGGCAACATCACGCGACAGTATCGCCGCGGCAAGTTTCAGAATGTTCTCGCGCAGCGCCTGTCCGGCGCGTAACACGGCCTCGCCACCAATGCCGGCCCCGCGGGAGGCCCAGGTGCCGCCGCCATAGGGGGTGACATCGGTATCGCCCGTCACAATCTTGACCTGGTTGATCGCCACACCGACTGCATCGGCAGCGATCTGGGCATAGATGCCCTCCGCGCCCTGACCCTGCTCGCCCACACTTACCATCACCGTCACGCCGCCTTTTGGGTCCAGCCGTGCAGTGGCGCCATCCTGTGAGGCAATGCGTGCGCCACCCACACCATAGAAGGCCGCACTCGGGTTGGTCAGCTCAATCACGGTCGAAATACCAATGCCGCGATAAATTCCCTGCTTGCGCAGTGCTGTCTGCTCAGCCCGCAGTGCCTGATAGTCGGCAAACTTTTCAAGTTGTCGCAGGCACTCCTCGTGCGAGAGGATCTCTAGCTTGATGCCTGATGCTGCCGTGTAGGGATAGGCATCATCTGGAACGACATTGCGCCTGCGGATCTCGATTGGATCCATGTTCAGCATGCGGGCAGCCTTATCCACCAGGCCTTCTGTTACCGCACAGGCAATCGGGTGGCCAACGCCGCGATACTGGCAGGTGGGGGTCTTATTCAAAAACACCACCTTCAGGTTAGCCCGATACTGCTTGTGCTTGTACGGCCCGCCAGTGATGTTCACGACCTGGTTGCCCTCAATCGCACTGGTGCGCGGGAACATGGAGTAGGGACCAATACCGGTCAGATCATCGATCTCAAAGGCAAGAATCTCACCTTCTTTGCTCACCGCGACCCGGCCCTTAACACGATGCTCACGGGCGTGGATGTCGCTCAGAAAAGATTCCAGCCGATCGGCCACGAATTTCACGGGACGGCAGAGCAGAATCGACAGCGCGACGGTCGCGAAATCATCCGGATAGGCATGGACCTTAATACCAAAGGAGCCACCCACATCTTTGCAGATCACGCGGATCGACGATTCAGGAATATCAAACTGCCGCGAATACAGGTCCTGCATCATATGCGGGGCCTGCTGTGCGTGATAAACCGTAAGCCGATGATCAGCCGGGTTGTAGTCTGCAATCTGGCATCGCGGCTCAAGCGTCACACCTGTGTGCCGGCCGAAGTGAAATGTTTCTTCCGCGATCACATGGGCCTTGGCAAAGGCCTCATCCACGCCGCCCGTATCCAGATGCCGGGTGAAGCACAGGTTATCGCCAAGCTCCGGATGAATCACCGGTGTCTTGGGGTCGAGTGCGGTTTCCATATTTAATGCAGCGGGAAGTTCTTCCCACTCGACTTCCAGCAATTGCAGCGCATCTTCAGCCTGGGCGCGGCTCTCGGCCACCACCGCCACGACCGGCTCACCCTGCCAGCAGGCGCGATCCAGGGCCAGTGGATGCTGGGGTGCTGACTTCATCCCCGCCAGGTGGCCCAGCACGGCGACCCATGGCTTGCAGACTTTTTTAAGATCATGGCCGTTAAAGATGCCGATCACACCAGGCATCTTGCGCGCCTCTTGATCGTTGATCTTTAAAATCCTGGCGTGGGCCACGGGCGAGCGCCAATACACCACATGGGCCATCCGCGGCAGCATGATGTCATCGAGATAGGTGCCCAGGCCCTGGGCCAGCCGTCGTGCCCCATGCCGGGGCTCACGCGTGCCGATATAGCGCTGGTCTTCAGTGACCGGGGGCAATCCGAATTCGGTAAGTTCGCGGGGCTTGTTCACTGCACGGCCTCCAGATTTCTTTTCGACAGCACAGAGCAGATGGCATCGACAATGGCGTGATAGCCGGTGCAGCGGCAGTAGTTGCTGGAGATCGCCTCACGCACCTGCTGGCGGTCGGCCTTGGGGTTGCTCTCCACCAGATCGGCTGCGGCAAGCAGCATGCCCGGGGTGCAGAAACCACATTGCAGCGCGTTGTGTTTTAGAAATGCATCCTGCAGATCGGCGAGCACGCCTTGGCGAGACAATCCCTCCACGGTATCCACCGTGCCACCATCAGCCTGAACTGCCAACACCAGACAGCCGCGCACGATTTGACCGTTCAGCCTTACAGTGCAGGCGCCACACACCCCGTGCTCGCAGCCCAGATGCGGCCCCTTCAGGCCCACCTGCTCGCGCAGAAAATCCACCAGGTGGGTTCGTGGCTCTACTTCTCGCACCACGCGCTCGTTGTTGATCACAACCTCGATTTTTTTCTTGATCGACATGGATGTCTCGTCTGCAAAGAATAGTGTTTAGTGGCCTGCTGAGAGTGCGTGGATGGCACGCTGAAGCAACACGGTAGACAGATGCAGCTTGGTGGCGCTGCTACTGGTCAGATCGGCCAGCGGCTCAAGTTCACCGCGTAAGGCGTTCACCGCCTCATCCACCACGCTATTGGTCAACACCTTGCCATTGACCACCGCCTGGGCCTTGGTCGCCTGAAACGGCGTGCTGGCCACAGCAAAAAAAACAAATCGCGGATCGCGCAGCACTTCACCCTCGCGCTGGGCACAGGCAGCAATGCCTGCAATTGCATAGTCACCATGGCGTCGGGCCAATTCGTTAAAGGCGACCACTTGCTGCGGCGTGCGGATGGGAATCTCCACATCAATCAGCAGCTCATCGGCCGCAAGGGCAGTGGTGTAGAGATCCAAAAAGAATTGGTTTGCGGGAATCTTGCGTACGCCCTGTGGCCCCTGGGCCACGAGTGTGGCATTCAGGGCGATGGCGCAGGCGGGCCACTCTGCAGCAGGATCAGCATAGGCCAGCGACCCGCCCCAGGTGCCCATATTGCGAATCGCCTTGTGCGCGATGTGGGGCACCGCCATTGACAACAGCGGGGCGTGTTCGCGGATCACACCCGAGGCCTCGATCTCGCTGTGGGTGACCAGGGCGCCGACATGGAGCGTATTGCCCTGAACAGCGATGCGCTTGAGCGCAGCAATCGGGCTGATATCAACCAGCACTGCAGGGTTGGAGAGCCGCATGTTGAGCGTGGCCATCACGGTCTGGCCACCGGCAAGAATCTTGGCATCATCGCCATGGGTCTGAAGCAGGGCGATTGCTTCATTGACAGAACTCACCCGTACATAATCAAAGGCTGGTGCTTTCACTTGTGTCTCCTTGTTATTCGGCCTTCGGGCCTTATTTGCTGAAAGTGGAAATCGCGGCAAGAACAATGATCACTGCAGCACCAATGGCCAGCCACAGGCCTGTGCGGGGCTTCGACGTGGTTGCTGCGGTTGCGGGTGCGCCAGCCGCCTGTTCGGCAGCAGCCTGTGCCACGCGCTCACGATGGCCAGGCGCCACCGTATCGGCAAAGGCAGAGAAAAACTCACCCGAAAGTTTTTTTGCAGAGCCCTCAATGAGTCGGCTGCCGATCTGACCAAGCTTGCCACCCACCGATGCATTGGCCACATAGGTCAGGCGAGTGTCGCTGCCGGCCTCTTCCAGATGCACATCGGCGCTGCCTTTGGCAAAACCTGCAGTGCCGCCGGAGCCCTCGAAATTTAGGGTGTAGCCCTTCAGCGGCTGAATATTGGTGAGTGTGACCTTGCCGGTGAAACGCGCCTTCACCGGGCCCAGCTTGATCATGACCTTGGCCTGCAACTCGTTGTCGGCGGTGCGCTGAATCTCTTCGCAGCCTGGAATTGATTTCAACAACACATCAGTGCTGTTCAAGCCATCCCATACGGTCTGCACGGAGGCACTGATGGTTTCTTCGCCTTTAATTTCCATTTGTCCTTGTCCTCGGGGTTAATCCGGAGTGGTGCTTATCTACCAATTGTTCAAGAATTCCCATTATCAAAGCGTAAGCAAACGCCCCCAAATGCGGAGAAACCCTGCCTGATGAGTTATACCGACTCGCAAATCTCGAAGTCGCTTGTCGAAGGCACGCAACCCGCCATTGCTGCGGGTGCACCAGCACGCAGGCGCCTGAGCCTGGCCGCCCGTGAACGCCAGATTCTGGAGGCAGCGATCCGATTTTTTGCCAAACGGGGCTTTAACGGACAGCTGCGTGATTTGGCCAAAGAAATCGGTGTTACCCATGCGCTTCTTTATCATTATTTCCCCACCAAGAAGGCCCTGATTGAGCGGGTCTACGCGGAGGTCTTCGAGGGCCGCTGGAAAGAAGAGTGGGAGCAGATTCTAGATGACGACTCCCGCTCTCCGCTGGACAAACTCAGCGCCTTTTATTGTGACTACGCCCGGGTGGTGCTGACTTATGACTTTGTACGCATCCTCGTCTATTCCGGCCTGGATGATCAGATCATTACCGAACGGTTTTTTGCGCTCTTGCGCAAGCGGCTGCTGCCGCGATTGATTCGTGAAACCCGCAGGCACTGCGGCGTTGCCTTGGAGGGCCGGGCCAGCGCACGAGAGCTGGAGCTCTTGATGGGCCTGCACGGTGGCATTTTCTATACCGGTATTCGGCATTGGGTCTACGGCCAGGCAATTCATCACAAGTCCGAGGTCGCGCAGGATGACGAGATGGTCTGCGACCGTGTCCGCGCCTATCTCATCTCGGCAAAAGAAATTTTGTACTCCAAGGGTTAAAAAATCATGTCCACCACGCTCAGCCACCTGTCTATCCGAACACTCGACCTGAAGGCCACCGCCGATTTCTATAACAAGACCATTGATCTTGTTGAAGGCCCCCGGCCCCCGTTTCAGTTTCCAGGCATATGGCTCTATGCCGGGGATACCTCGGACTATGCCAATGCTGTGCTTCATTTGATTGGCATTGATAAAAATGATCCATCGGGCCTGAAGGCCTACCTGGGTGATCGCGATCTTGATTCCCTAAAAGGTAGCGGTGCGGTGGACCATGTGGCGTTTTTTGTCACGGGGCTCGAGGAAAAAATCAATCGACTCAACAGCCTGGGCATCCCGTTTCGTGAGCGCTCTGTGCCACTGATCAAATTGCATCAGCTCTTTGTCGATGATCCCAATGGCGTGGTGATTGAATTGAACTATCCAGCGGCTGAGAAAGAAGCCCTGGATGCCAAAGCGGCAGCGCATTAAGCAATGGCACGCATTCTGATTTCTGGTGGCTCTTTGGGCGGCTTATTTGCCGCCAAGATGCTGCTGCGTGATGGCCATGATGTCATGGTGCTGGAGCGCGCCAAAGAAAGCCTGCGTGGCCGAGGCGCAGGCATTGTGACCCATGCGGCCTTGCTTCAGGCCCTAAGGCGCGCCGGTATCGATCCTGATCGCGAAGTCATTGGTGTGCCAGTCCAATCCCGGGTTACGCTCAATCGCACCGGGGATCTCCTGGCAAGCCAGCACCTGCCCCAGGTCCTGACCTCTTGGACACAGCTCTACATTTTGTTGGCCCAGGCCTTCCCGGCCGAGCGCTATCTGCAGGGCCGCAATGTCTCGGCCATCCGCCAGCAAGGCCATGCGGTTGAACTTGAGTGTGATGACGGCACCCGCTATCAGGCTGATCTGCTGATTGCGGCCGACGGCCTGCGTTCTGCGGTGCGCGAGCAGCTTGCGCCGGGTATTAAACCCCAATATGCAGGCTATATCGCCTGGCGTGGTGTCTGCGATGAATCATCACTGTCGCAGAAAACACGCGATACCCTGTTCCCCCATTTTGGTTTCTGTCTGCCACCCGGCGAACAGATGCTGGGCTATCCGGTCTCTGGCGCCAACGGTTCCCTTGATGCAGGCACACGCCGCTATAACTTTGTCTGGTATCGACCAGCGGCTGAGGGTGCGGTATTAAATGATCTGCTCACCGATGATCAGGGGCAGTTCTATCCCACAGGCATTCCACCACAAAAGGTCGCCGCCCGGCATATCGCGTCCATGCGTCAGGCAGCGCAGGCGCTGCTGGCACCCCAATTTGCCGAGATTGTGGAAAAGACTGCCAAGCCCTTTTTCCAGCCGATCTACGATGTGCTGTCTGAAAAAATTGCCTTTGATCGTGCGGCCTTGCTGGGTGATGCGGCCTTTGTGGCCCGCCCACACTGTGGCATGGGTGTGACCAAGGCCGGTGAAGATGCCATGGCATTGGCAGATGCAATTGCACAGTATGGTGCCACGCCTCAGGCCCTGATTGCCTATGAAGCTGTGCGCGTGCCGCCTTGCCGCGCCGTCACATTGCATGCGCGCGAACTCGGTGCCTATATGCAGTATCAGGCACCTACACTGGTTGCGGGCTCAGCGATTTCGCAAGCCAAGGGTTCTGGCCCAAGCGAGTTGGATCGTGCAAAGGATGTGATGCTTCAGACCGCCGTGGGCATGGGCCTGGCCGCTTAATCGTTTGCGTTTTTTGTAGTGCAGCTGTTGTGTTTGCGTGTTGTGGTTGTTCTGATTTGGTGAAGTATAAGAAGCTGAAATCTAAAAGGAGACATTCATGAGTAACCCCCCCATCAATACCGGCCGCCGTTCCGCGATCGTTGCAGGCGCTGCCACCGCGGCTGCAGTGGCCACGACACCGGCACTGTTTAATATTGCCAAGGCCCAGTCGGGTCCTATCAAAATTGGTTTTCCTGTGCCCCTGACCGGCCCGTTTTCGGCCGAAGCCCAGGATCAGGTCCGTGCAGCCGAGATCGCCATTAAAGAATTCAACGAGTCTGGCGGCTTTAATGGCCGCAAGGCTGAGTTGCTCGTGCGCGACGACAAACTCAATCCGGGCGAGGCTGCAACCCGCACACTCGAATTGATTGAAAAAGACAAGGCCGATTACATCGTGGGGTCGCTGTCTGCGGCCACCCAGCTCTCGATCAATGCAGTGACCAAAGAGCGCAAGGTGATCTTTAATTCCATCAGCCAGTCCGATGCGATCAATGAAGCCAAAGACTGGAGTCAGTACACCTTCCACGAGGCCCTGAACCCCCACATGACGGCAGGCGCCGTAGCCCGCTATGCCTTCCCTAAATTTGGCAAGAAGATTGTTTACCTGACCGCTGACTATGCCTATGGCCACGAAATGGTCCGCGGCTTTCAGCGTGCAGGAAAAGAATTCGGCGCCCAGACCCTGGAAGACATCCGTCACCCGCTGGGTGCCCCGGATTACTCGGCCTTCCTGCCACGTATCCAGGCTTTGAAGCCCGACATCCTGGTGCTGTGTAACTTTGGCCGCGATCTGGTGAACTCTGCCAAACAGGTCACTGACTTTGGTCTGAAGAAAAACATCAAGGTTGTCACACCTGTGCTGCTCTACACCTCGCGCCTGGCGGGCGGCCCAGAGGCCTTTGAGGGCATCATTGGCGGCACCTCGTATTACTGGGGCATCGAGTCCACCGTGCCTGCTGCCAAGGCCTTTAATGACAAGTTCCGCGCGGCCCATGGCGGATCAGTGCCCTCGGATTACGGTGCGTTGGGCTACGCAGGGGTGAAGAGTGTGTTGGCGGCTGTGCGTAATGCCAAATCCACCGAGACCAATGCCGTGATCAATGCCATGCGGTCACTGAAATACAACTGGTACAAAGGCGATCAGTACTACCGCCGTTGTGATCACCAGTCGGTCCAGTCGGTGATCGTGATCGAGTCGAAGTCCAAAAACATGAAGGACAAATACGACGTCTTCAGCGTGCTGTCAGTGGAAGCACCGGATGAAAAACGTCTGCGTTCCTGCGACGAACTCGGCCACAAGGCATAAGCATCACTTGCCGTAAAACCCCCGGGGCCTTGCGCCCCGGGGCGCTGAATAAGGACTCCACATGACTGTTTCGTTTGATCTGCTGGCCATGCAGATGCTGACAGGAATTGCCCTGGGGGCAATTTATGCGCTGCTGGCGATCGGGCTGTCATTGATTTTCGGCATGTTGACCGTGGTGAACTTTGCCCACGGCGCGTTTTTTATGGTGGGCGCCATGTTGGGTGTCTACTTCTTCACGATCACAGGCAATTTCTGGTTTTCCTTGTTGCTGGTGCCGATCATCACGGGATCGATTGGCCTGCTCGCCGAGCGCTTCTTAGTGCGGCCGCTCTATGGCCGTGGCATCGACTATCCGCTGCTGCTGACTTTTGGCCTTTCCTACGTGATGATTGAGGCCATGCGCGTGATCTTTGGTGTGGAAGGCATTCCTTCGAGCACACCGGAACTGCTGCGTGGCTCGGTGGATCTTGGCTTTGGCGGCTTTCCGCTGTATCGCCTGTTTCTGATTGTCATGACCGGTGCGATTATCTTGGCGCTTTGGCTCTTTCTGGAAAGAACCCGATTTGGTTTGATTATTCGCGCGGGTTCACGCGATCCAGAGATCGTGAAAATTTTAGGTGTGGATGTCGCCAAGGTCTGGCTGATCGTGTTTGGCATCGGCACAGCGATTGCAGGCCTATCGGGCATTCTGGCTTCGCCCACCCGTTCAGTAAATCCTGAAATGGGCGTATCGATTCTGGCCGAATCATTCGTGGTCACGGTGGTGGGCGGCATGGGCTCGCTCATGGGCGCCGTGGTGGCGGGATTGTTGGTGGGGGTGGTCTACAGCCTGACATCACTGTTTGCTCCTGCCTTTGCGGAGCTCTCGATCTTTGTGCTGATGGCCGTGGTGCTGCTCTTTAGGCCCCAGGGTTTCTTCGGCAAAGCCGGACTCATGAGTTAAGGAAGCCACCCGATGAAAGAACTGTATATCCAGCTCTCCCGTCATCGCGTGCTTGCGGTGACATTCGTGTTGATACTGTTTCCTTGGCTCATGCCCTATGAGGCCCTGGCGATCAATATTCTGATCTTTGGCCTGTTTGCGGTGGGCTATAACCTGCTCTTTGGCTACACCGGCCTGCTCTCTTTTGGCCATGCCGCTTTTTTTGGCATAGGCAGCTACTTCACGGGCATGAGCATTGTGTATCTGGCCATGCCCTGGTATTTGGCGATCCTGATCGGTGTGCTGGCCTCGCTGATTGGCGGCCTGCTGATCGGCTTTCTTGCAATACGCACCCGCGGCATTTATTTCGCCATGGTCACCTTGGCCCTGGGCCAGATTGTCTATTACGCGTTTTATAAGGCCGACAAATGGACGGGTGGCGAGAACGGTCTGCGCGGCGTGAAGGTTGCTGAGATTGATTTTTTTGGGTTCAGCCTTAATTTTGTCGATCCGATCACCAAGTACTACATCCTGCTGGTGTTTGTGGTGGCTGCGCTCTGGTTTGTATCGCGTGTGTTGGCCTCGCCCTTTGGCGCGGTGATCGAGGCCATCCGGGAAAATGAAAAGCGGGCGGCAGCTTGTGGCTTTGATGTGACCCGAACCAAGCTCTTAGCGTTTGTAATTTCCGCAGGTATCTGCGGCTTGGCAGGCTGCCTGCGCGCCATTCACTTGTCCATTGTGCCGGTGGATTCCTTGCATTACCTGCAGTCTGGTCAGATTGTGATGATGAGCCTGCTGGGTGGCATGGGCACCTTCTTTGGCCCGTTTGTGGGTGCGGGTGTGTTGCTTTATCTGGAAGATGTGATCACCACGCTGACCAAGCACTGGATGGCGATTGTGGGTGCGATCTTCATCTTCTTTGTGCTCTTTTTCCCCAAAGGCATCTGGGGCACGATTCTGCATCGCATTGAGCGCCGTCTGTCCATCATCGCCCACGAGGAGCTCCGCTAAGCCATGATGCCGCAATCCACCCCCATTCTTCAGGCCAAGGCGGTTACCCAGCGGTTTGGCCGATTCACCGCGCTGAAAAATATCAATGTCAGCTTTGATCGCAATAAGCTCACGGCGATCATCGGCCCCAATGGTGCTGGCAAGAGCACGTTTTTCAATGTGATCAGTGGCGCTTTCCCCCCAACCGAAGGCCAGATTTTTTATAACGGCCAGGAGATCACGGGCTATAAGCAGCATGAATTCGCCCGCATTGGCATCTCCAAGAGCTTTCAGATCACCAATGTGTTCAAAGATCTCTCGGCCCACGAGAACGTGCGGGTGGCCAATCAGATGCGCACCTCCCGCTACAACATCTTGACCCCGCGCGGCAATTTCAAGGCGCTGCATGCCCAGGCCGATGAACTCCTGGAAAAAGTGGGGCTCTCCAAAGTCGCAAGCAAACGGGCCTCGGAGCTTGCCCACGGCCAGCAGCGGGCCCTGGAGATCGCGATGGCCCTGGCCTCTACGCCGGAGCTGCTGCTGCTCGATGAACCCACGGCAGGCATGTCGCCGGAGGAAACAGTCTTCATGATGGATCTGATCCATCGGCTCTCTCAAGAGCGCACGGTGATTCTGGTGGAACACAAAATGAAGCTGGTCATGGGCATCTGTGAGCATTTGATCGTGCTGCATCACGGCGAGTTCCTGGCCCAGGGCACCCCCGAAGAGATCCGCGCCAATGAGGAAGTCCGCCGGGTCTATCTCGGACAGAATTAAGGGGAAGGCATCGATATGCTGGAAGTCAAAAATCTGAATGCCTGGTATGACCGCAGCCATGTGGTCCAGGGCATATCGTTTGAAGTCAAAGCAGGCGAGATTGTGACGTTGATGGGCCGCAACGGTGCGGGCAAGACCACCACCCTGCGCACTCTGATGGGCCTGGTCAATCGCCGCTCAGGCGAGGCCGCGCTGCAGGGCACCTCATTTCTCAGCCTGCCTGCCCATGAGCGCTTTCATCTGGGACTGGCCTATGTGCCAGAGGATCGCCGCATTGTGCCGGGTCTTACAGTGCGTGAGAACCTGCAGCTGGGCATGATCGCCCAAAAATCCAAGGGCGACTTTGATGCCATGCTGGATGAAATCACCCAGACCTTTCCGCGCCTTAAAGAGCGGCTGGATCAAGATGGCACTTCCATGTCGGGCGGCGAGCAGCAGATGCTGGCCATTGCCCGTGCCATGATGGCCAACCCCAAGATGATTTTTCTGGATGAACCCTCCGAGGGGATCATGCCGGTGCTGGTGGATGAAATGTTTGAGCTCTTTGCCAACATGAAGCGCAAGGGCACCACGATTCTGCTCGTTGAACAAAACGTGGAGCGGGCACTCTCTGTGTCGGATCGCGCCTACATTCTGGATCAGGGTGAGATTGTGTATCACGATACGGCCCAGGCCCTGATGGCTGATGAGGCGATTCGCCAGAAGTACTGCGCGATCTAACTGACACTTGCCCGGTAGCTGCTAGGCCCTGCAGAAGTTGCTGATGGCCTCCCCCAGGGGGCTCTCAGCGCTGTCCATCTGGGCGATGATGCTCATGTGGTTGTGCACGGGATAGAAGTGATAATCCGTGTGCTGCTTGATCTGATCGGCATAGTCCTGCAGCAGTGGATTTTCATATTCGGCCATGGCCAGAAAAATCGGCAGTCGTCTTTCTGCGGACTGGGCCAATGCTGCCTTGAGATGGGTCAGCGGTGAGCGCGCTGCAAAGGCCGAGGCATCCTCGCCAAAATAGGCCTTCACCGGTGCTGCATTGGGATTGCGGGGGTCATTGTCTGCCGCAAGCCGTGGGCTCACCATAATCAGACCCGACACAGATTGTCGAAGACTCGGATGCGTGGCCTGCACGATGGGGTCAAACAGTGCAGTGGCGCAGTGGGTGCCACCGGCCGAGTGGCCCATCAGAAAAAAGCGCTCAAACGGAATCTGCTGCTCGCCTAGTGCCGCCTGCGTGGCAATCGTTGCACTCGCCACATCACGGGCACCCTCTGGATAGGCTGCCTGTGGTGCGAGCCGATACCCCGCATTGGCCACGATAAAACCGTGGCGGCACAGATCGCGGCAGACATTGCTATACACAAACGGGGTGCGATTGCGTTCACCGCGGATAAAAGCGCCACCATGCACAAACAGGATAACTCGCGCGTGCTTGGGGTCGAATTCAAGCGGCAGATAGATATCGACCTGCTGACGCTCATCGGTGCCATAGCTGATCGTGAAGGGTGGCTGATGCGATGGCCCCTTTGCCATCTGGGCACGATGATCGGCCTCATAAAAATCGAAGACCCGATCGCCATTGCCCACCACATCCTGGGCCCATCGGGGGCCCATCTCGGTCAGAAACCGAGCCAGTGCTGCGTCCATCAGATGTAATGCGCTACCGTGGTCATGACCTTGCTGCTGGCCCGCATGGCCATCTGCACCGGGCCGGGCAGATCAGCGCCGCCATGATCCAGGGCGGTGTTCATGTGCTTGGCTTCGTCTTCCTTCATCTGTTCGACCACCGCGCGCGAGGCTTCATCGGCAAGCGGCAGCCGGGACATATGTTCCATCAGATGCTGCTCCACTTGGCGTTCGGTCTCTGCCAGGAATCCCAGCGAAACCCGGTCACCCATGCGGCCGGCAATCGCACCGATGGTGAAGGCACCGACATACCAAAAAGGCGCCAAAACAGAGGTACGGCTGCCGAGTGCCTCAATGCGCTTGGCCGTCCAGTTCAGATGGTCGGCTTCCTCGACTGCGGCCTCGTGCAGCAGCTTGGACATCTCGGGGCTTTTGGCGGTGAATGCCTGGCCCTGATACAGGGCCTGCGCTGCGACTTCACCAGAGTGATTCACACGCATCAATGCCGCGGCAAGCTTGCGTTCGGTGTCAGAGAGATTTCCCTCGGGAATATTTTTTGCGGGATAGGGTCTGCTGCTGGGTGGTGTGGTGGCAATGGAGCGCAGGAAGTTATCGGCTGCGCCAAGGAATTGGTCAATGGGGGAGAGGGTTCTCATATCAATGTTTAACTTAAAAATTTTTTCACGAGTAACTGCCAAAACGTTGCCCCGATCGGAATCAGGTCGTCGTTGAAGTCATAACTCGGATTATGCAGGGTGCAGGGCCCCAGGCCGTGGCCCTGGGCCCGATGTAGCCCGCCAACATCGCCGTTGCCTAAAAAAATATACGCACCGGGTTTCTCCAGCAGCATATAGGCGAAGTCTTCTGCGCCCATGGTGGGCTCGACATGCCGCTGCACCATGGACTCACCCACAATCTCGGCAGCCACATCGGCAGCAAACATCGCCTCTTTGGCGTGATTGATGGTGGGCGGATAGTTGCGCGCGAATTCAAATTCCGCATGGGCGTTAAAGGCCGGTGGCAGCTGGTTGCAGATCCGCTGCATGCCGGCCTCAATGGTGTTGAGTGCCTCCAGCGAAAATGTGCGCACGGTGCCCTTCATCACGCAATGATCAGGAATCACATTGGTGGCCTCGCCCGCATTGATCTGGGTCACCGAGAGCACTGTGGCATCAATCGGTTTTGTTTCGCGCGAGACCAGGCTCTGGAAGGCCTGGATCAAGTGGCTGGCCACCAGCACCGGATCCACACCCAGATGGGGCATGGCCGCGTGCGCCCCTTTACCTTTCAGCACAATCTCAAATTCGTTGCTAGAGGCCATCATCGCCCCAGGGCTCATGCCGAACTCGCCCACCCGCAGGCCGGGCCAGTTGTGAATCGCAAATACCGCGTCACAGGGAAAGCGCTCAAATAGGCCATCATCAATCATGGCTTTTGCGCCACCACCGCCTTCCTCTGCGGGCTGAAAGATGAACACCACCGTGCCCCCGAAATCGCGATCTGCAGCCATGGCCTTGGCGGCTGCCAACAGAATGGCGGTGTGGCCATCGTGGCCACAGGCATGCATCTTTCCAGCGTGCTTGCTGGCGTGGGCAAAGCTGTTGAGTTCGGTCATGGGCAGAGCATCCATATCTGCCCGCAATCCGACCATGCGGCCCTTGCTACTTGCGTTGGGGCTGGCTTTGCCCTTGAGCACGCCGACCACTCCCGTTTTGCCCAGGCCGACCACCACCTCATCCAGGCCATAGGCGTGGAGCGCTTTGGCAACAAGCTCGGCGGTCCGGAATTCCTCGAATTTGAGTTCTGGGTGCGCGTGAATATCGCGGCGAATGGCGCGGATCGGCCCAACAATGCCGCTGATGGCCTCGGGAATCTTCATGCTCCGATTTTAGCCCGTGCCGATTGGATGCGGCAGCCCAACCCTTTTAGCGGTAAATGATTTCCACGGATTCTTTGGGGAAGTGCTGCGTGAGCGTGCGCAGCAATTCTTCCTCGGGCCGAACCTTCCAGTCTTCCGGCAGTTGGATATCGCATTCCGCATCGCCGCGATGCATGCGCAGAAAGATCGGACAGCCCTGCTGGGGCGTGCGCCAGGGCTCCAGAATCGCCCGCAGTTTGGTGGTGGTGGCGTCCTGAGCAAGTTTTAGGCGGATGCCCAGGGAAAACTTCACACGGGCTTCGCCGAGTGTCAGGATTTCGGTGGCCGCACCCCGATAGCCGCCAGAGAAATCATCATTTTCGATCCGGGCGCAGATGATCAGCGGCTCATCCACCTTGATCGATTGCCGATGCCGGTCCCAGAGCTCTGTGAATACGGTGATCTCCAGCTTCGCACTGCCGTCGTCAATTTCCACGATACGCATCATGCCGCGCTTGGTCATTTGCGCCCGGCTGGCGCTCACCACACCGGTGACCCAGACCGCATCCCGGCCTGGTGCAATGCGGTTTAGGGGCGTGGAGACAAAGCGGCGAATCTCTTGGGCATAGGGCGTAAACAGATGGCCCGAAAAACAAAAACCCAGGGCCTGCTTTTCCTCCAGCAGCCGCTCACGCTCATTCCAAGGGGCCACCTTGGGCATCTCGATAGTTTGGGATTCGGGGCTACCCTCTCCAAACAACCCGCCCTGATGCAGACTGGCCTGCGCCTGTTCTGCCGCAGCCACGGCAAGGCCCACACTGGCCAGCAGCTGCGCCCGATTGGCATGCAGCCGATCGAATGCACCGGCCTTGACCAGGGCCTCAATCGCACGCTTATTCACAATGCGCCGATCAATGCGGCCACAGAAATCGAAAATATCGGTGAAGGCACCGGCCTGCTGGCGTGTGGCCAGGATATTCATCACGGCGTTTTCACCCACGCCACGCACGGCGCCCAAGCCGTATTGGATCTGGATGATCTGTCGCTCGGCATCGTTGCTTGGATCAGCGCTACTGTCACGCACACGCACGGGCTCAAACCGGTAATTTGAGGCATTGATATCCGGCGCCAGCACCTTCACACCATTGGTCTGGGCATCGGCCAAAAAGAATGCCACCTTGTCGGTGTCATCCATATCGGCCGACAGGGTAGCAGCCATGAATTCCGCGGTGTGATGGGCCTTTAGCCACGCTGTTTGATACGTGAGCACGGCATAGGCAGCGGTGTGGGATTTGTTGAACCCGTATTCCGCAAACTTCTCCATCAGGTCGAACAGCCGTGTGGCAAGCGCCGGTGTGTGGCCCTTTTCCAGTGCACCTTTGACAAAAATATCCCGCTGCTGTGCCATCTCCTCGGGCTTTTTCTTGCCCATCGCACGGCGCAGCAGATCAGCACCACCGAGTGAATAGCCCGCAATGATCTGGGCGATCTGCATCACCTGCTCCTGATACACGATCACGCCATAAGTGGGCGATAGGCAGTCTTTGAGCGACTCATGGAAAAAATCAATGGGCTGCTCGCCGCGCTTTCGTTTAATGAAGTCATCCACCATGCCGGAATTCAGCGGGCCGGGGCGATAGAGGGCCAACACAGCGATGATGTCTTCGAATCGATCCGGCTGTAGTTTGGCCAGCAGCTTTTTCATGCCATCGGATTCCACCTGAAAGATTGCGGTGGTGTTGGCATCGCGCAGCACCTGATAGGCAGCGGGATCATCGAATCCGTCGAGTTCGCGCAGGGTCAGGTTGCGATCGGTGTGCAGCGCATTGATGTAATCGACTGCCATCTGAATGATGGTCAGGTTGCGCAGGCCCAAAAAATCGAATTTCACCAGGCCTGCGGCCTCGACATCGTCTTTGTCGTACATCGAAACAATGCCTTCATCACCCGTTGAACCGGGCGCCTGATACAGGGGGCAGAAATCCGTAAGCTTGCCTGGCGCGATCAGTACACCACCAGCATGCATACCAATATTGCGTGTGAGATCTTCCAGCGGTGCGGCGAGTGCCAACAACTCGCGGACCTCATCTTCTTTTTGCTCCCGCTCTGCAAGAATCGGCTCTTCTTTTTTCGCTGCCTCAAGCGACAGTGGTTTGTTTTGCACCACGGGGATGAGTTTAGAAAGCTGATCGCAGAAGTTATAGGGCAGATCCAGCACCCGGCCCGCATCGCGGATCACGGCTTTAGAGGCCATAGTGCCGAAGGTCACGATCTGGCTGACTGCATCCTTGCCGTATTTGCTGCGCACATAATCAATCACCTTGTAGCGGTTGTCCTGGCAGAAATCGATATCAAAGTCTGGCATCGATACCCGCTCTGGATTCAGGAAACGTTCAAACAGCAGGGCATAGGGAATCGGATCCAGATCGGTAATGCCCAGGCTATAAGCGACTAGTGACCCTGCGCCGGATCCACGGCCGGGTCCCACGGGCACGCCGTTATTCTTCGCCCAATTGATAAAGTCGGCCACAATCAAAAAATAGCCTGGAAATCCCATCTCGATGATGGTTTTGATTTCCAGCTCCAGCCGATCCCGATAATGGCCTGCGTGTCGATCGCGCACCTCTGCGCTGGCATAGCGTTCGACCAGGCGTCGCTCTAAGCCCTCGCGTGCCGTGAGCCGCAGATAATCTTCCAGGGTCTCGCCGTTGGGTGTGGGGAAATCTGGCAGCTGGGCTTTTCCCAGCTGCAGTGTGAGATTGCAGCGCTGAGCGATCTCTAGTGTGTTCTCTAGGGCCTGGGGGATATCGGCGAACTTCTCGGCCATTTCCGCCTGAGTGGTGAAGTACTGCTGCTCGGTAAAGCGGCGCTTGCGGCGGCCGCTGCCCAGGGTCTCGCCTTCGGCAATGCAGACCCGGGCCTCGTGGGAGCGGAAGTCTTCTTGTTCAAGGAACTGCACGGGGTGTGTTGCAACCACTGGCACCTGATATCGCACAGCGAGCGCCAGCGCCTTGCGCAGATAGGCCTCCTCGCCGGGAAGGCCGGCCCGCTGAATCTCTAGGTAAAACCGGTCACCGAATGCTGCAAGGTATTTCTGTAACGCCTTGTCTATAGGGCTATCCGCATCGCTCGCGTTTCTGGAGCGGGTGATCGCATCGGCAATCTCTCCCTGTAGGCCACCGGAGAGTGCGATCAACCCATCACCGAGCTTGCCAGTCTGTTGGCCTGTGGCATTGGTGTTAGCTGGGTGTGATTCCGTAAACCACTCAACTCGAATCTCGCCGCGATCACGATGGTTATTCTTCAGCCAAGCCCGGGAGATCAGTTCACACAGGTTTTTATAGCCCTGGTTGTTTTGTACAAGCAGCAGCAGCCGATGGGGCCTGTCCCGATCCAAATCATTGGTGATCCAGACATCGGCGCCTAGCAAGGGTTTTAAACCTGCGCTTCGGGCGGCCTTGTAGAACTTGATGGTGGCAAACGTGTTGCCCAGATCGGTAATCGCGAGTGCTGGCTGCCCGTCTGCGGCAGCTTTCGCCACGGCCGCATCCACCCGCACGATGCCGTCCACAATCGAGTACTCGGAGTGCAGCCGAAGGTGGACGAAGGGGGGGGAATTCATGGCCGGAATTTTCGCATATCCCCATCCGACGTTGAGGATAGAGAGGGCCTTTCCACGCGCCTCTTGGTGAAGTGGCCCCGTTCCCGAAGAGGATAGTGCTCTCTTAAAAAACGGGACCTGAATCATGAAGAAATCACTTCTCGCCTTGGGTGTTTCAATGGCGCTTGCAGGCGTGACAGCAGTACAAGCGCAGCCCTCCATCAACCCAGAGGGTTTTGCAGTTGGGGTGACTGCGGGCATGTTGACCTCCACCGCTGCGTATAACGATGGCACCATTGATGCGCATGGTTTGGGCAAGTCAGAGACCACCTCTGCGATCAATGCCGATTACACTTTTCGAGGCATTGGAATTGGCACTCTGACGCTTGGAGCGGAATACGACCTTTCGAATCCGGAGCTGGCCAATTATCGCGATGCCACGAATAATTTCACATTCAAGCAGGATCAGCGCTACGGTGTCTTTTTCTCCCCAGGCTTTGTGATCGCGAATAGTGCGATGGGGTATTTAAAGGTTGGCTATTACTGGCTCGATGTGGATGGACGGGGAACCCGGGCGGGTCAATCCTACGGGTTTCGGGGCTGGGGTTATGGCCTGGGCACCCGATATTTTGTGGATAAGAATGTTTACCTAAGCCTTGAGTGGATGCAGACAGACTACGGTTCCGAGAATATCCCCGGGGGTGCGAGTTTAAAGCCTGAGGGGACTTATGGGTCGATTGGGGTGGGATATAAATTCTAGTCGGCGCTTTTAAATTTCCGCTCTGGCGTTTGCCGAAGGCTTCAAAGCACAGGGGCGTGATTTAGATTGATTAATCAATGCGTGTTGAGGCGACTGCTACAACTTCGCTGCCCTTAAGAAAAAAGTTCTTTTCTTTATGGAGTTCTGTAACTTATTCCACCGAGATTGTTGTCGTGCATCAGTGTGTAAGGAGTCAATTTCCCCGCCAAAGTGCTGGCGATATCTTCTCTGAACCAGCGTTGTAAGTTTATCGATATTCACTTCTTTGGCCTTGATGGCTGTGAAGTGGCACAGAATTCGTACGCCCCGACCGATACCATAGGGCAGCGGGTCATCCGGCCAGCGATGCTCAATCTGCCGCTCCTCCTGCCCGTTAATAAAATGTAATCGCAACTTAAAATTTTCGAATCCGGCTGCAGAATAAAAATCGAAAAATAAAGTTGGACTTATTTGGTAAAAACCGTGATCGGTCCAATTGTTCATAGGCGTGTGATGGATTACACGCCCACCTACCTTTAGGAGTCGAACAGTGTTTCTAAGAACCTCTGGTACATTAAAACAGTGCTCAAG
>VERJ01000034.1 GCA_018882795.1 Burkholderiaceae bacterium
GCACGAGGGTTCGCTCACTACAGTGCATGCCAATAGCCCGCGTGACGCGCTCTCTCGGCTGGAGATGCTGGTGTTGATGTCGGGCTTTGATCTGCCGCTTGGGGCAATTCGTGAGCAGATTGCATCTGCAGTCGATCTGATTGTTCAGCAGCAGCGTTGCGTGGATGGCAAGCGGCGGATCGTGAGTATTTCTGAGGTGACCGGTGTCGAGTCGGGTGTGATTCAGACACAGGAGGTGTTCTCTTGGCGGCCTGATCTCCAGGAGTTTCAGCCAACTGGTATCGTTCCCCACTTTTTCGAACGACTTAGTCAGCGGGGTGTGACTGAACATGTAACTCTGTTTGATGCGTTTGTGGAGGCGTGATGGCGAGTGTTGTACTGATTTCATTACTCTGGATGTCTGTCGTCATTGTGCTGCTACCGAAAATAGTTGTCTGGATCGCCGGTCAAAAGGGCCGCTTCGAGACGCGATTGCTCGAGCGCTTGGAAGACTTTCATATCTTCATTGATGCCAGAAGCGTGCGTTGGGTCTTTGCTTTTGCTGGGGGGCTCGCGTTGGGTAGTGCTTGGTTTGTATTGCGGTCACCATGGTTGGCACCAGTAATTTTTTTGGGATTGCTGACAGGTATGTTCTTGCTGATTCGGTGTCGGCTGGGCCGTCGGTATCGTGCCATCCGTTATCAGCTGCCGACGGTCATTGAGCTATTGGCAACATCACTACGGGCAGGACTGTCGATTCGAGCCGCCCTGACACAGCTGGTGAAGCAGTCGGCAAGACCAATCTCGCAGGAATTGGCTATGTTGGACCGCATGCAGCGCATTGGGCTGCCGTTGGAGCGGGCGTTGGCCGATTGGGCCGCTCGTTTACCTGTTTCAGAGTTGCAGTTATTGACTTTCACAATCAGTGTTTCGGCAGCTTCTGGTGGGGGCCTTTCCGAGTCCTTGGATCGTTTAGCAGCCTCTTTTCGTCAGCGGCTTGTGCTTGAGGAAAAGGTGGATGCACTCACTGCGCAGGGGCGCATGCAGGCTTGGGTGATGGTAGCCCTGCCGTTGGCACTTGCTTTGGTGTTGACCGCCATGGATCCCGAGTCGATGACAAGCCTGTGGACCACGTCTTCTGGACACCTTGTGTTGGGACTGGTCACCACACTTGAGGTGCTCGGCCTGATCTGGATTAGACGTCTGGTTCGTTTTCAAGACTAAGGAATTGTTGTGGAACTGTTTTTACTCATGACGCAGATGTTGTTTGCTCTGATGGTTGCCATCGGAGTTTTTTTAGCCATCCGATTAGTGTTGGCTACCGCACGCTGGGAGGTGCGTCAGGCGGACCAGCAGGCGCTATCCGAGGTTTCGCTGCCTACGCGTAGACTGTTGGGCCTTGTGATGCTGCTCGGGCCCTTTGCGGCGCGATTCGCCAAGCCCTCTCTGGCGGTGAAGCGTGAGCTGGGTGTTCTGGGGTTCCATTCTAAGATTGATGATCTTTTCTTTTCCCGGCTGCGCTGGTCATTTATCTTGCTGTTCGCGTTTCTTGCCGGTGGTGCGACAGGTTTGGCGTTTCTCATCGACTCCGGTCCGCTGATGCGGTGGGCAGTTTTTACATCGTTAATTGTGGTTTTGCTTGCTTCAGTCATGCCCTATATTTGGCTGCGCGATCGCGCCGCAGCCGCGCGTCGGAGTGTCCTTCGCGGGTTTCCAACTTTCCTTGATGTGCTCGCTTTAGTGCTGGAGAGCGGGCAAAATTTTCAATCTGCCCTGCAGCTCTCGGTTCAAAAACTATCTGGTGCGTCAGGCGATGTTGTACTAAAGCGGCAGCTGCAAGAGATCTCTCAGGATATCCGTGCTGGCCAGCCTAAGGTGGCTGCACTACAGCGGTTCTCAGATCGTCTTGGCCTGCCTGAGGTCACCCAGTTTACGGCCTCCATCAAGGCTGCGGACCAGCAGGGGGTGAGCGTCACTGCACTATTGCGTCGTCAGGCTGAGCAATTACGAACAAGCAGGGCATTAGCGGCTGAGCGTCAGGCAATGAAGCTTCCCGTAAAGCTGCTCCTACCGTTGGCAGTCTGCATTTTTCCCTGTACGTTTTTAATTCTCGCATTTCCGCTTGCGGTGCGGCTTTCGAATTCGGGGCTTTTTTAGTGCGGCGCGCTATGCTGATGGTGACCTCTGATTTTTCTCGTGTTCCCGCCGAGGCATTGCCATCCGCCGGTGAAGTCTGGGTTGCTCAGGGATTTGCAGATCGCTTGCTGGGTGTGTTTGCCACTTCATTTGACCGTCCCGTCATGCTTCGTGATTGCAACCGGGTTCACGGTATAGGGCTGAGTCGACCCCTCTATCTCACTTTTCTCAATTCAGACGATAGGGTGATCAACAGCGGTGTTTTATTAAGACCTTGGTCAATTGTCGCGAATGCTCGGGCAAAGCATGTATTGGAGTCGTTTACGCGATTGGTATTTCCAATTGGATGCCGATTGCGTTTGTGCGACTTGGAGAATTGAGAAAAGTGTCGAGTGATGAACCGGATCGATTTTTGGATCGTCCCCGAGGCATGTCAATTGTGGAGTCGCTCCTGGCCTTGCCGGTGCTGCTGTTTTCCGGATTTGTCATCGTTCAGATTGGTCTCCTCTGGCACGCAAAGTTCGCGGTTTCTCACGCTGCATTGATTGCCGCACGGCATGCGAGCCTTCATCATGGCAGCAATGCTGCCGTCAGGGATGGTGTCGTGCAGGGATTATTTCCTTTGATGGGTCGGGCCAAAGCGGTCTCGGAAGTGAGTAGTGCCATTTTTAAATCTGGGGTTGAAGTCACGCAGGGAATTGCTATGGGTTGGATCCGCTGGGAGGTGCTCTCGCCAACACGGCAGAGTTTCTCTGACTGGGGCGTACCAGGTGATCCGATCCTGAGTCCCGGGGTCTCAGCACAAGATGTTGAAATACCCGCCCATGGGGTGTCGGGATTGGCTGGACGAAGGCGGCCTGCCTCGGGCGTGGCTGAGGTGATTCAGGGCTTACCGGTTGGGATAAGTTCCGGACAAACCTTGCTTGAGGCCAATAACTTGAAATTACATCTGCAGGTGGGTGTGCCATTGCAGATGCCGCTGGCAGGACCGCTATTGGCCCGCGTTCTTGGGCTATGGTCAGGCTGTGGTTTTGGCCTTAGTCAGCCCACTCATTGGGTAGGTCTCGTCAATTTTGGGTCCGATACAAACCCTGCTGCCTTGCACCCCACAATTGAATGCAGGGCGCTCGCTGCGGTGGATGTCCAGGGGCGCTGGCGTCCCCGTTGGCCAGTGGAGGCCTCTGCGGTAGTGCAAATGCAGAGCAATGCTCGGCAATCTCTCATGTCACTGCGTGATCGGCAGCAATCACCGATTCGTCGTTGATCCTTGGGTCCGGTGGTACGAGAGGTACTGGGCATTAAAAAACCCGCCGAAGCTGCCTTGGGCGGGTTTTCTTTTGGAAGCTTGCGCTGGTTACTTAATCTTTGCTTCCTTGTACATCACATGCTTGCGCGCCTTGGGATCGAATTTCTTGATCTCCATTTTTTCAGGCGTGGTCTTCTTGTTCTTGGTCGTGGTGTAGAAGTGGCCAGTGCCCGCAGTGGACTCCAGCTTGATTTTTTCGCGGCCGCCTTTTGCCATGATCGTTCCTGGTTAAAAAATTGTTGGGGGCTTACAGGGCGTTTCGGGCGCGCAGATCTGCGAGCACGGAATCAATGCCATTTTTGGTGATGGTGCGCACCGCAGCAGGTGTCACGCGCAGGCGGACCCAACGGTTCTCGCTCTCCACCCAGAAACGCTTGTACTGTACGTTGGGCAGAAACCGGCGTTTGGTTTTGTTATTGGCGTGGGAAACATTGTTCCCCACCATGGGGCCTTTCCCCGTGACTTGGCATACGCGCGCCATGATTTTCCTTTGATTTTTTCTCTGAACTTACTGACTGGCCGAATTTCGGCAAAGACCGAGATTCTATGAGAAAACAAGGACTTAGGTCAAACTCGGCCTTGTCTGCCGGTCTGCGCGTGGGGGCAGCGCGTCGCGCTCAAAGATCGCCTGCCGACAGGGTCCGGTCCCCCGCCACGATCAGGTGGTCTAGCAGTCGGATGTCCAGCACTTCCAGGCTGCGGCGCAGTTGGGTGGTTAATAATTGATCAGCTCTGCTGGGCTCCGCGGTACCGGAAGGGTGATTATGGGCCGCGATCACGGCGGCAGCGTTGAGCTGCAGGGCCCTGCGGGCGACCTCGCGGGGATAGACACTGGTCTGGGTCAGAGACCCAGTGAAGAGTTGCTCGAACCGAATCAGTCGGTGGCGGGTATCCAGGAACATCACCGCGAAGACCTCCTGGTGCAGGCCACCCAGATGACTCACCAGGAAGCGTCGGGTGCAGTCGGAGTTCGGCATGAGCGGCCGATCGCTTAGGGGCTCGGCCGATGCCCGTTTGGCCAGTTCACGTGCTGCCTGAAACAGGGCGAATTTTGCGCTACCGATCCCCGGACGAAGGCGGATCTGCTCCCATGGGGCGGCCAGCGTGGCCGAGACACTGCCGAATTCCAGTAGTAACTCCTGGGCCATTTGCAGCACGGGCCGACCGGGCTGCCCCGTGCAAAGCAGCAGTGCTAGCAGTTCAGCATCTTCCAGGCTCTGAACGCCGCGGGACATAAGTTTCTCTCTGGGTTGTTGCATGGGGTTGCGCCTAAAATTGGCCACTATTGCCAATTTATTCGGGCGACACCATCCTCCATGACGACTAATTCAGACGCACCCGCCCATCCGGAGGGCATCCATCAAGGCTCACATGTCACGCTGCACTTTCGGCTCTCGCTTGCCGATGGCCAGGTCGTGTTCAACACCTTTGATGACAAACCTGCAACGATTCAGATCGGTGAAGGCCAGTTCGCCCCTGCACTGGAGAAGTGCCTGATTGCGCTGCGCGAGGGGGACGAGCGTTCCTATCAGCTGGGGCCAGAGGATGGTTTTGGCCCGCGCCACCCGGATCTGGTGCAGAAGGTCAGTCAGTCATTGCTCGACAAATATGCTGCTGCGGATGATCCCATTGAGCCGGGCGATGTGGTGGAGTTTCCCACGCCGGATCAGAGTGGCGGCCGCGTGGCTGGAGTGTTCAAGGGCTGGGAGGGCGGCGCGGCCATTTTTGACTTTAATCATCCGCTGGCGGGCCAGCCATTGCGCTTTGATGTGCGCATCATTGGCCTGCTGTAGGGGTTCTGGCCATCAGTGTTGGTGCATCCTCTACACTTTGCTTCATCTATCGCTCCATCTAAGGAGACAGCTTTGAGTCAGTCTGGTTCTGCCATGCAATTTGAACAACTTCAAGAGGTGGTGCTTGCCGAGCCGCGCGGATTTTGCGCGGGTGTCGAGCGTGCAATTGAGATTGTTGAGCGCGCATTGGAGCGATTCGGGGCGCCGATCTATGTGCGCCATGAAATTGTGCACAACGACCACGTGGTCTCGGATCTGCGTCAAAAGGGTGCAATCTTCGTTGATGATCTTGAAGAAGTGCCTACGGGCGCACGGGTCATCATGAGTGCGCATGGAGTATCCCGTCAGGTGCGTGCACATGCGGATGAACGGCGGCTTGAGGTCTTTGATGCGACCTGCCCCTTGGTGACCAAGGTCCACATTGAGGTGCGTAAGCTGAGAGCTGAGGGCTATGAGATTGTGATGATTGGTCATGAGGGTCACCCCGAGGTCGAGGGCACCATGGGCCAGGCCGATGAAGGTATGTATCTCGTCGAGGACCTGGCGGGTGTTGAGTCATTGCAAGTGAAAACGCCCGATCGGCTGGCGTATGTGAGTCAAACCACGCTCTCGGTGGATGACACGCAGACGATTGTTGCTGCACTGAAGAAAAAATTTCCTTCTATTCTTGGGCCCAAGAAAAGTGATATCTGCTATGCCACCCAGAATCGTCAGGATGCGGTCAAGATCCTGACCAAGAGTGTTGATGTGGTGCTGGTGGTGGGTAGCCCCACCAGTTCCAACAGCAATCGACTGCGCGAGGTGGCCGAGCGCTTCGGCGTGCCTGCTTATCTCGTGGGAAGTGCTGATGAGCTCAACCCGGAATGGCTGCAGCAGGCATCTCGGGTGGGCATTACCGCAGGGGCATCCGCGCCTGAGAGTCTTGTTCAGGGGCTGCTTTTAAAAGTGAAGTCTCTGGGCGCTGGTTCGGTGCGCCGACTATCGGGTGTAGAGGAATCAGTGCGTTTTCCGCTGCCCAAGGGTTTGAATTAAACTCCTGCTCTATTCGGCTCTCTGCGGGCTGATTCAGGCTCGTGTTTTACGGCAGGCCGATGTAGCTCAGTTGGTAGAGCAGCGCATTCGTAATGCGAAGGTCGGGGGTTCGACTCCTCTCATCGGCACCATTTACAGCACCCCTCGGGAAGAGGCCAAATGGGTCAACATCAACATCCGGTTTGTACGCGTTGCCGACACTATTACGTGACTTGGGATCAGAGCTTTCCACATGGCTGCACCCTTTATGGCGTGAAATCTAAGCAGCCCCCCAGCCATACGGTCAAAGATGCGACCGGGGCGCCCTGTCAATTTTGGGAGCCGAAGTCCCCAAATTCACAGGGTTGATCGTGGGAGATAATTAAGGTCTCAGACAAGGGGATCACATATGACATTGCTGCTGATCGGTTTGATTCTATTTATTGGCACGCATTCGCTGCGCATTGTTGCCGATGGCTGGCGGACCCAAATGGTGACCAGGCTCGGCGCGATGCCCTGGAAGGGGCTGATCTCGGTGCTATCGCTGGTCGGTTTTATCCTGATTGTGAAAGGCTACGCCGCGGCCCGCGCGGCACCGGTGCTGCTGTGGCAGTCGCCAGTTTGGCTTGCACATTTGGTGTCGCTGCTGACTCTTGTTGCCTTCATTTTTCTGCTGGCGGCATACATTCCCAAAAACAGCATCAAGGCCAAGGTCGGCCATCCGATGGTGATTTCGGTGAAGATCTGGGCCTTCTCCCATCTCTTGGCCAACGGCACGCTGGCCGATGTTCTGATGTTTGGTGCATTTCTCGTGTGGGCTGTAATGAGCTTTCGTGCGGCACGCAAGCGTGATCAGCGTGATGCAGTTGTGCGTCCGGCAGGTGAGTTGCTACCTACGCTGATTACGGTTGTGATCGGTAGCCTGATCTGGGTCTGGTTTGCGCTCCAGGGCCATGCCTGGCTGATCGGTGTGCGGCCGTTTGCAGTGGGTGCCTGAGACATCGATTTCCGGCCGTCTTAGCCCAGCAGAAGGAAAATGGATTTATTGATGAAAAAAATTATTTCAACAGCGCAGGCACCTCAGGCCATTGGTACCTACTCGCAGGCCGTGGCAGTCGGCAACACAATCTGGCTGTCGGGCCAGATTCCTCTGGATCCAGTCACCATGCAGCTGGTGGGCGATGCGTCAGCGCAAGGCATTGAGCAGCAGATTCATCAGGTCTTTAAAAATCTTGCCGCTGTTGCGCAGGCTGCGGGGGGCAGCCTTGCAGATGTGGTGAAGCTCAATCTCTTTCTTACCGATCTTGCCCACTTTGCCAAGGTGAACGAGATCATGGCGCTGTATTTTCAGGAGCCTTATCCCGCCCGCGCCGCCGTGGGCGTGGCGAGTCTGCCACGCGGTGCCGGCTTTGAGGCCGAGGCCGTGATGGTGCTTGGTGCCGGTTGATCCCGTATCCAGCCCTTTACCCGAGAGCATCAAAAAACTCGGCATCAAGCGCTGGGTTGATCTGGCGCTGCACTTTCCGTTGCGCTATGAAAATGAATCGCTGGTCTGGGCAATTAGCCAGGTTGTTGCTGGGCAGTTCGCCCAAATTCAGGTCCGGGTAGTTTCTTCGCGCATCGTGTTTCGGCCGCGCCGAATGCTGCTGATCGAAGTCGAAGATGACACTGGCAGCGCCGTACTGAGATTTATTTATTTCAAAGAAGCGCAGAAAAACGCCTACCCTGTTGGCCAGAGGATTCGTGTTCTTGGCGAGGCGCGTCGTTCCCTGGCCGGTCTTGAGTTTATTCATCCACGGCTGCGATCCGGATGGTTATCACCTGAAGAAATCGGTACGCAACCCCTGATGCCGGTGTATCCGACCACTGCGGGCCTACAGCAGGCCACACTACGCCGATCGATCGCCCGTGCCCTGCAGAGCGCTCTGCCGGATGAGTGGCTCCCGCCCGCCATGCTGGCTGCCTATGGGCTGATGTCGCTTCCGGATGCGATTCGCCTTATTCATCAGCCGCCTTCAGATGCGGAAAAAACTGGTGTGCTGTCGCTGCTGATGCAGCGGGAAGGCCCCGCCTGGAATCGTGTTCGATTTGATGAACTCCTGGCACAACAGGTTGCATTACGTCGCGCCCGATATTTGCGTGGGTCAGAGTCCGCAGAGCCGCTCGCGCAGCGCGCATTGCCACAGCGATTAAGCAGTGCATTTGGGTTCCAAATGACAGCAGCCCAGCATCGCGTCTGGCAGGAGATTGCTCGCGATCTGGAGCGTTCCGTTCCAATGCAGCGTCTGCTTCAGGGCGATGTGGGCAGTGGCAAGACAGTCATTGCCGCACTGGCTGCAGCGCAGGCGGTCGGATCAGGTCGTCAGGTGGCGGTGATGGCGCCTACGGAGATTCTTGCCGAGCAGCTCTTTGGAAAATTCCTGCAGTGGTTCGGATCACTGGGGGTGCGGGTTGAATTGCTCAAAGGTGGCCTGAACGCCAAGCAGCGGCGCGAGCTGGTGGCAGAAATAGCCCAAGGGGCCGTGGCCATTGTTGTGGGCACGCATGCCCTGATTCAAAAGGACATCCGTTTTCCGCAGCTCGGCCTGGTGATCGTGGATGAACAGCACCGGTTTGGTGTGGGGCAGCGTCTGGCCCTACGCACCCAGGTGGATGGTCTGATGCCGCACATGCTGGCCATGTCGGCCACACCTATTCCCCGAAGCCTGGCCATGACCTACCTTGCAGATCTTGATGTCTCGGTGCTTGATGAACGGCCGCCCAATCGCCAGCCCATCATCACAAAACTCATGGCGTCGTCACGTCGAGAAGAACTTGCCGACAAACTCCAGGCGTTTATCGCCCAAGGTGGCCAGGCCTATTGGGTCTGCCCCGTCATTGAGGGCCCGCGTGAGGAGAGCGATGCGCCATCACGCGAGGAGAATCTTCAGGCGATTGAAACCGCTGCACAGTGGCTCAGGCCGCTGTTTGGTGATCAGCTGGTGGTCTTGCATGGCCGTATGGCGGCTGATGACAAGCAGTTGGCCATGCAGGATTTCAGTTCGGGACGGCGCCGGTTGATGCTCTCCACCACGGTGATTGAAGTGGGTGTTGATGTGCCCAGGGCCACGCTCATGGTGATTGAGCATGCGGAGCGCTTTGGCCTGGCCCAGCTGCATCAATTGCGTGGAAGAATCGGCCGTGGTGCTGAACAGAGTACTTGTATTTTGTTGTTCGACGAACCCTTATCCGATATTGCCAAGGAGCGGTTGAAGACGCTCTATGAGACCGATGATGGTTTCGAGGTGGCCCGACGTGATCTTGCCATTCGCGGGCCTGGCGAAGTCTTGGGATTAAGACAGTCGGGCATTCCCGCGCTGCGTTACAGTGACCTTCAGCAGCATGTGGATTGGGTCGAGCGGGCGATTCAATTTGGGGCAGAATTATCCAAGATCGCCCTGGATCCCCGGCAAGCGTCGCGTCTGGGCCTTGTGCCCCAGAGCGTTGATGCATTGATTGATCGCTGGGCCTATGAAAAAGAAGGGCTGCTCGCAGGTGGATAAGCATGACGCTGACTGAACTTCGCTATGTTATTGCGGTGGCACGGGAGCGGCATTTTGGCCGGGCCGCGGATGCCTGCTTTGTCAGCCAGCCGACCCTGTCGGTGAGTGTAAAGAAGCTGGAGGCCGAGCTGGGTGTGGTGATTTTCGAGCGTGGTGGCAACGAAATCACCTTGACGCCCATTGGCGAGGACATTGTTCAGCAGGCTCAGCGGGTGCTGGATGCGGCCAACCAAATCAAAGAAATCGCTGATCAGGGCAGGGATCCCCTGCGCGGTCCGCTGCGGGTTGGTGTGATCTACACCATCGGGCCTTATCTGCTGCCGCGGATCATTAAGTCCATGATTGATCAGCACCCTGAGATGCCGTTGATCCTGCAGGAGAACTTCACGGTACGGCTTCTGGAGATGATGCGCACTGGCGAAATTGATGTGGCCGTGCTGGCCGAGCCCTTTGATGACGCGGGCTTGAACACCATGTCGCTCTACGATGAAGACTTCGTGGTGGCGGTGCCCAAAAAACATGCATGGGCCCAACGGCGACAGATTGCTTCCGTGGATCTGAAGCTGGAGACCATGCTGTTGTTGGGCGTGGGCCATTGTTTCCGTGATCAGGTCTTGGGCGTGTGCCCGGAAGCGGCCCGGTTTGCGGCAAATTCGGCGGGGATTCAGAAGACCTTCGAGGGCAGTTCACTGGAAACCATTCGACATATGGTGGCCGAGGGTCTAGGCATCACTGTGTTGCCCAAAATGTCGGTTTCCCTGGAAGAGGACGCCCTGCTGAAGTTCATACCGTTTGCGAGTCCCGTGCCCAATCGGCGGATTGTTCTGGCCTGGCGCAAAACATTTAGCCGTGATGGGGCCATCATCGCCCTGCGCGATATTATTCTTTCGGCGGAGCTGCCCGGATGCAAAAAACTGTGACCTATTCCACCCTTGAAGAGTCCGTGGGCAAGACGCCGCTGGTGCGGCTTGATCGGATCGCTGGCCCTGACAACCAGCGCCGCGGCAATATTATTCTAGGCAAGCTGGAGGGCAATAATCCTGCCGGATCCGTCAAGGACCGTCCGGCGATCTCCATGATTGCCCGTGCTGAGGCTCGTGGCGATATCAAACCAGGCGATACGCTGATTGAGGCCACCAGTGGCAACACTGGCATTGCTCTGGCCATGGCAGCGGCGATGCGCGGTTATCGCATGGTGCTGATCATGCCGGACAACTTGTCTCTGGAACGTCGACAGACCATGAAGGCCTTCGGCGCCGAATTGATTCTGGTCACGCAGGCCCAGGGCATGGAGGGGGCGCGTGATCTCGCTGATCAAATGGAACGCGAGGGCAAGGGCAGGGTGCTCAATCAGTTCTCAAACGACGACAACTGGATTGCCCACTACGAGACCACGGGCCCAGAAATCTGGGCCGACACTGCGGGGCATGTGACCCATTTTGTATCGGCGATGGGCACTACGGGCACCATCACGGGTGTATCGCGTTTTCTAAAAGAAAAAAATCCGGGTGTGGTGATTGTTGGAGCGCAGCCCGCCGATGGATCATCAATCCCTGGGATTCGCAAATGGGCGCCGGCCTATGTGCCACCGATCCGGCAGAAGGCTGTTATTGACCGCATCGAAGAGGTCACGCAGGCCGAGGCTGAGGAGATGACGCGAAGGCTTGCCCGGGAAGAGGGGCTCTTTTGTGGAATTTCGGCAGCTGGTGCAGCCATCATCGCGCTGCGTGTAGCGCAGCAGGTACAAAACGCGACAATCGTGTTCATTGTCTGTGACCGGGGGGATCGCTATCTTTCCACGGGGGTGTTTCCGGGCTAGACCGCTCACCACGGGGAGAAGTCTAATGACGCGTTTCAGGCGAGTGCTGTGGGCGCTTCTTTTTGGATTTCTGACACCGACCCTTGCATGCGCTCAGACACAGTCTCCGTCTGGTTTGGGCGCACAGACGACCCCAGCAACGCCCTCGCGGTTGGCGGCAACGGAGGCCTCTATTGCCACCGCTTTTATTGTGGCCCCCAGGTTACTGATCACCGCGGACCACGCCCTCATCAACCCGGATCGTGTGTTTGTTGGCATTGGAAGGGGCGGCAAGTTCATTCGTGCGCGGGTGGTCGCAAGGGATGATCGGCTTGATCTTGCGCTACTGGAGGCTGATGTTGCAGGGGAGCCGTTGCCGATTGCGCGCTGGGATTCCGTGCCCTTGGGTATCGAGATCGTCGCAATGGGTTTTCCGCGTTCAACTGGCTCACCGGGGGATCGGCGGATTACCAGTGGCATCGTCAATGGCGAGCATCGCGCGAAGGGCCGGGACGACTGGTTTCAATTAAGCGCCGAAATTCATCGCGGAAATTCTGGCGGCCCGGTCATCGCGGCAGACGGCAGTGTGGTGGGGGTAATCAGTCACAAGCTTGATGCATTAAAAACCGCCGAGAAGAGCAATGACCTGCCGCAGAATGTGAACTTCGCACTCAAGAGCCAGCAGCTAGTCGCATTTTTGATTGCCAGGTCGATCGCCACGACGGTGCAGCCGCTGAACACCTCGCGGCAGTTTCGACCTTTTGAGATCTTTCAACGCCATCAAAGTAGTGTCTTCATGGTGATCAGCACACGGCAAAAAGAAAAACCAGAGGGCGTGGCGCTGCCCTGATTCAGTCTGTTTCGTGATTGTGGCCAGGTGTGTGGATATCGCCCGAAGGGTCAGACCTTGATCCGGAAGGGTGTGAAGTTGGTATTCCGATCAAAGTAGTCTTCGTGCTCAAGTCGTTTCAGCGCACCGATCACACGATAGGTCACTGGGGTCATGAGCACTTCCCAGAGGGTTTTGAGCAGGTACTGCATCAGCGCCACATGCAGGATCTGTTCGTTGGGCCAGATGCTATAAAACGCAATGATGTAAAAGAGTGATGAATCCACTGCCTCGCCCGCCACGGTGGATCCGATGGTGCGCGTCCAGAGGTGACGGCCCCCTGTGGCGATTTTCATCTTCGCCAGCACATAGCTGTTGGTGAAGCTTCCCGCCCAGAAGGCCAGCATTGAGCCCAGCACGATGCGCCAAGTGTTACCAAAAACAGTTTCTAGCCCCTGCTGATAGTTCGCCATGTACTCGCCGGGGGCAGGCGTGAGCGCAATCACGGTCAGCGACATCACCGCGGCAAACGTCAGCGCCCCAAACCCGGCCCAGACAGCACGACGATCATGGCCATAGCCATAGACCTCGGTGAGAATGTCACCAAAGAGATAGGCGATCGGGAAAAAGAGAATGCCTGCGCCGAATGTCACCACGCCTATAAAGGGCAGATCGACTGTGGCCACCTTGCCCGCTCCGATCAGGTTGGAGCACAGCAGTACTGTCACAAAACCGGCAACGAGCAGGTCGTAATACCGATAGTGTCGAGGTTTGGCGGGGGCTAGACTGCTCATGGCCATCAATATGCCATGGTTGGTGGCGCCTCCGACACGAATCGAACGTGCGACCCTCCCCTTAGGAGGGGGATGCTCTATCCACTGAGCTACGGAGGCCTCGCAAGTAGCGGGTCTTATCGTAAACTATTTGCATGACGGCATTCTTCACGCATCCTGCTTTTTTCAAACACGAGATGGGTCCTGATCATCCCGAGAGCCCGCAGCGGCTCTGGGCAATCCACGACCACCTCACGCGCAAGGGCCTGATGGCACTGCTGGATGTTCGTGAGCCGACTGAGGCCCCTGATGAAGTTATCCTGCGTGTACACACGATGGCCCACGTGGATCGCCTGGTGGCAACGTCGCCGAAGGACAGGCCCTATGAGGCCCTTGATCCCGATACGATGATGAATCACTTTACCCTGCGGGCAAGTTACCTTGCTGCGGGGGCGGTTACAGCGGCGGTAGACGCGGTCTTGACCGGCCAGGCCCGAAATGCGTTCTGTGCAGTCCGACCGCCAGGCCATCATGCCGAGCGCGCCGCACCGATGGGGTTTTGTTTTTTTAACAATATTGCGATTGCCGCCCGTCATGCCATTGATGTTCATGGTTTGCAGCGTGTGGCGATTGTTGACTTTGATGTCCACCATGGCAATGGCACCGAAGACATCTTTGCCAACGATGAACGGGTGTTGATGGTTTCCACCTTTGAGCAGGCGATCTACCCCTTCACAGGTGATATTCCGATGGGCAACAACATGGTCAACATCCCACTACCCGCCTATAGCGATGGTAGTGCCATGCGCCAGGCGGTAGAGCAGCATTGGCTACCCGCTTTTGAGACATTTCAGCCAGAGTTGATTTTGATTTCAGCTGGTTTTGATGCCCATCGCGAAGACGATATGAGTCATCTCATGTGGAACGATCAGGACTATGCCTGGTTATCCGGCGCGTTAGTGAAGGCGGCAGGCCGACATTGCAATGGCCGACTGGTTTCATCGCTGGAGGGTGGTTATGCTGTGGAGGCCCTTGCCCGCGGTGTCGGTCACCATGTCGATGCACTCCTCTGCGCCTGATTACCAACTCAGCGTTGCCCCGATGATGGATTGGACGGACCGGCATTGCCGGTTCTTCCACCGGTTGATTGCGCCGCGGGCACGTCTGTACACCGAGATGATCACCACCGGCGCGATTCTTCACGGCGACTTACATCGACTGCTGGATTTCAACCCGCAGGAGCATCCAGTGGCCCTGCAGCTGGGTGGTAGTGAACCGAGTGATTTAGCCCATTCCGCCCGCATTGGCGCCCAGTGGGGCTACGATGAAATCAATTTGAATTGCGGCTGCCCCAGTGAACGGGTGCAGCGCGGTGCTTTTGGGGCCTGCCTGATGCGTGAGCCACAGCTTGTGGCGGATTGTGTGAAGGCAATGCAAGATGCAGTCGAGATTCCCGTCACCGTGAAGCATCGTATCGGCGTGGATGATCAGCAGCAGTACAGCTTTGTACGCGACTTTGTCGGTGCACTCTACGAAGCGGGCTGCAGGGTGTTTCTGGTGCATGCACGCTCGGCGATACTGAAGGGTTTAAGCCCTAAGGAGAATCGTGACATTCCACCCCTGCGCATGCCGGTGGTGCGGCAATTGAAGCAAGATTTTCCTGATGCGGTGATGGTGGCTAACGGCGGCATACAAACGCTTGCACAGGTCAGGAGTCTGATGTCCCCTCAGGATGACCTGCCTGCGGTCGATGGTGTGATGCTGGGCCGGGCGGCCTACCATGATCCTTGGCTGCTGCGCGATATCGAGGCCGATCTAGTCGGTGACAGTGCCGCACTGCCCGAACGGCGAGAGGATGTGCTCCCAATGCTGGAGCAGTATTTTGAGCATCAGCAAGCACATGGTGTCGCGGGGCATACCATGACCCGACATTGGCACGGATTGTTTCATGGTCAGCCTGGAGCCCGACGTTGGCGTCGAGAAATCTGCACGGGCCGGATCGGACCCCAGCGGCTCTATGAACAGTTCAGTCAGCAGGCCGCTGAGTTATCCTGATTGACTAAGCGTTTTTTCAATTTGATTTGCGCTCGCGCACCGGCCAGGATCGTGAAGGCCAGACCCAGCGAGAGGGCCAGGCTGTTCCAGGCGAGCAGGCGTTCGCTGGCAGTGAGGCCGACAATTCTCACCAATGCCTCACCCACATAAATCCAAATCGCGAGTGACATCCATTTAAAGGTATAGATGCGGCCCTGACGCAAGCCGTTGAGTGCGAGCAGCAGAGGTAGTACTTTCAGTGCAAGCCACGATCCGCCGGGGCGGATTGGATCCAGTATGGTTTCCCATGCGAAGCCCAATGCGATCAGCGCGAGTGCCAGCACTGCGGACAGCAAGGGCCAGGGCCCGGGCACTGACGGGTCCGCTTGAGTGTGATGATCGGTCGGCGTGGAAGAGGCCATGTGCAGATAAACGAAGTCGGTGAATCGTGTTGGTTTAAGAGCGAAGTTTTTTCGCGGTGAGTGCAATCCGTTGGCCAAGGGCCCGTGCGATGCGAATCTCTTCGTCGGTGACAGGCCGAGTGCTATCAGGCCCGGCCACATGGCTTGCACCATAGGGTGTGCCGCCGGTGGTGGTGGTGAGCAAATCAGATTCGGAATAAGGGATGCCCACGATCAGCATGCCATGGTGTAGCAGAGGTAGCATCATTGAGAGCAGGGTGGCCTCCTGTCCGCCGTGCAGGCTGCCGGTGCTTGTGAACACGCCCGCCGGTTTGCCCACCATTGCGCCGGAGAGCCACTGGCCCAGGGTCTGATCGATGAAATATTTCATCGGTGCGGCCATATTGCCAAATCGGGTTGGTGAGCCCAGCACCAACCCATCACACTCATCGAGATCCTTGGGCTCGGCATAGGGTGGTCCCTCCGAGGGGATTGCGGGCTCGGTGGCCTCGCATACTGCTGATATTGGCGGTACCGTGCGCAGCCGGGCATTGCAGCCGGCGACGCCGTGGATCCCGTCGCAGACCGCGTCGGCGAGTCGGCGTGTGGCGCCATAACGACTGTAATACAGGACAAGGATTTCCACTGCATGCTCCATATCAAAAACGTCACCCCATTTATCATAGGCGGATGACGCAGCAACTCAAACTCAATGCGGTAGCGCTCTTTCGGGCCATGGCTGGTCGCGAGCGGGAGCTCCGGCTTGGTCAGAGTGCCGCAAGCTTGAGTTTCATTTCCTTGCTGGCCCTGGTGCCGTTGCTCACCGTCGTGTTTGCGACGCTGACGGCATTTCCAATTTTCTCCAGGATTCTAGAGGCCGTGCAGTTGATTGTGGTGGAGAGCCTGCTGCCTGAGGGCTTTGCCAACACCATCTACCGCTACTTGAATCAATTTGTGTCAAAGGCCCGCACGCTATCACTGGTCGGTATCGCTTTCTTGTTGATTGCGGCCACTGTTCTTATGCTGACCTTGGATCGCACACTCAATCTCATCTGGCGCGTACGAAAACCTCGCCCACTGCTGCATCGCCTATCGGTCTATTGGTCCGCACTGGTGCTGGGACCCCTGCTGGTCGGTGCGAGCGCCTCGCTGGCAATGCTGCTGGCCGGTGGGCGTCGGGCCATGGGGTCCGGTTTTCTCGGTATCGAATGGTGGGATCTGGTCAACCTCAGTCTTACCGTGGCGGCCTTTGCACTGTGCTATCGCTGGATTCCGAACGTACCGGTTCGGTGGCGGGATGCCCTGATCGGCGGTGTGGCCGGGGCGGTCATTTCAGAGCTCGCGCGGCTATTGTTCATGGGTTATTTCGGCACGATCTCTGTTTATCGCCAGGTGTATGGCCCCTTGGCAGCGATTCCCGCTTTGTTGATCTGGACTTATCTCACGTGGTGGACATTTCTGGCCGGGGCGCTGTTGGCATCCATTCTTCCGGAGTGGCGGGCTGCGAATGCTAGGATTTCCAATATGCGCAGGGGAGACGGAGCATGAAAGTCAGCAAAATCCTGGAAGTCAAGGGCACGACTCTCTTTACGATGGGTCCGGAAGAGTCGCTCGCATCAGCCGTGATGGTCATGTCGGAAAACGATATCGGATCAATCGTGGTCATGTCCAACGGCAGGCTGGCTGGCATGTTGACCTTTCGCGAAGTGATCCGAATTCTGGCCAGGCGTCAGGCGGAAAATCGGGTCGGTCCCACCCCGCCAGTGTCGAGCTTCAGAATTTCAGAAGTCATGAATCCCACGCCGTCGGTGGCGAGTCCAGATATGGACGTTGATCAATTGCGCAAACTCATGGTGGACTCCCACGAGCGGTACTTGCCGGTCATGGATGGCAACGTCTTGATGGGCGTCGTCTCTTTCCACGATGTGGCCAAGGCAGTGTTGGAGATGCAGAGCTTTGAAAACAAAATGTTGAAGGCCTATATCCGCGACTGGCCACAAGAAGACAAGGCGGACTGAGCCAGCTATGCACATTCTTGTCTCAAACGATGACGGTTATTTTTCTCCCGGTATTGCCGCCTTGGCCCGGGCCATGGAGTCCTTTGGCCGAGTCACTGTGGTGGCGCCGGAGGCCGACCGCAGCGGTGCTTCCAACTCCCTCACGCTGGATCGGCCGCTTTATGTGCGCCAGTCTTCTAATGGTTTTTATTACGTCAATGGCACGCCGACCGACTGTGTGCACGTGGCTGTGACTGGGTTTCTGCAAGAGCGACCAGATTTGATTGTTTCAGGGATCAATAATTCGGCCAATCTTGCAGAAGATACGCTCTACTCTGGCACGGTGGCTGCTGCGATGGAGGGCTATCTGCTGGGCCTGCCTGCGATCGCATTCTCCTTAGCCAGTCGGAGCTTCGATCATCTTGAGACCGCTGTGGCGGTGGCACGCAATACGGTGGCCCATCTTTTGAGGCGGCCTTTTTCGCGGCCGCGTCTACTCAATGTGAATATCCCATCGGTCGCGTTGGCGGATCTGAAGGGCTATGAATTGACGCGGCTTGGTCGGCGCCATGTGGCACAGCCTGTGGAGACTGCGGTCTCTCCGAGGGGGGAGACCGTGTATTGGGTTGGTCCACCCGGCGGGCAGCGGGAGGCAGGCCCGGGCACTGATTTTCACGCACTGAATCAGTCACGCGTTTCAATCACGCCGCTGCATGTGGATCTTGGCGATCAGGATGGTTTTCCGGAAGTGGGCCAATGGCTGGCAGAGATTTGAAAAAACCCATCGGTCCGATCAAGCCGGCCCAGCCCGGCCTGCATATTGCGACCAAGACCACAGAGGCCAAGCCGCCGACCTTGGTGCCGCGCTGGGGTGCGGGATCCTCGGAGGCAAAACGCGTGGTGAAAACAACTGCCCCCGCCAAGCCTGCTGCCCTTGCTGGCAACGCCGGGCTCGCCAGTGATCGGGCGAGATCAAAAATGGTGGAGCGGCTCATGCTTCAAGGGATTCAGCATCATCGGGTGCTCGATGCGATGCGGCAGGTGCCAAGGCATGCGTTTGTGGATGAGGCCTTGGCCAGCCGGGCCTATGAAGACACTGCTCTGCCCATTGGGCATCAGCAGACCATTTCCCAGCCCTATGTGGTGGCCCGAGTGATTGAGCTGGCCTTGGGGCTGCTGG
>VERJ01000001.1 GCA_018882795.1 Burkholderiaceae bacterium
GATCAAGATCGGCCTTCAGGTCTTCAACATCTTCCAGGCCTACGGCCACACGAATCAGGGAATCCCGGATGCCGGCCCGGTCCCGCGCCTGCTGTGCAATACGGCCATGGGTGGTGGAGGCAGGATGGGTGATGGTGGTACGCGTGTCGCCGAGATTGCCGGTAACCGACATGATCTCAACAGCATCAATTACAGCATGGGCACGGCGCCGTTGCTCTTGCGCAGTCTCGCCCTTCACTTCAAATGACACAATCGCCCCGCCCATGGACTGCTGCTTCATGGCAAGACGATGCTGGGGGTGGGACTCCAACCCAGGATAAAAGACCCGCTGCACAGCGGGATGCTGCTCAAGCCACCGGGCGAGCACCAGCGCCGAAGTCGAGTGGGCATGCATGCGGATATCCAAGGTTTCGAGGCCCTTGTGCAACACCCAGGCATTAAAGGGCGAGAGCGACGGGCCGCAGGTGCGGATCATCTGAAAGATCGGTTCGATCAATTCACGCGTACCAGCGACCGCGCCACCAATCACACGGCCCTGGCCATCAAGATACTTGGTGGCCGAATGCAGCACCAAATCGGCGCCCAAAGCAAGCGGCTGCTGCAATGCAGGTGTGCAGAAACAGTTGTCCACTACCAGGATACTGCCGTGGGCCTTGGCGATGGCAGCGATGGCTCCAACATCAGCGATTTCGGTTAAGGGGTTCGATGGTGTTTCCAGATAAAAAAGCCGCGTATTGGGTTTGACCGCAGCAGCCCAGGCCTGGGGGTCGGTGAGCGACACATAATCCACCGACACGCCGAACTTGACCATGTAATTATCAAAGAGCTGCACGGTTGCCCCAAAGAGGCTTGGTGTGGACACAATGTGGTCGCCTGCCTTCAGCAGCCCCATGCAAGTGGCAAGGATGGCCGACATGCCCGAGCTGGTGGCCACACAACGCTCGGCATTTTCAAGCGATGCAAGCCGCTCCTCAAACATCTGCACGGAAGGATTGGTAAACCGCGAATACACCATGCCTGGCTCGCGATTCTGGAAACGCGCGGCCGCCTGCTCGGCATCATCGAAGACAAAACTGGAGGTGAGGTACATCGCCTCGGAGTGTTCTCCGAACTCTGACCGTGTTGTTCCCGCGCGCACCGCGCGCGTGGCGAATCGAAGATCTCTGCGTTGTGCCGATGCGGGGCGCTTTTTATTCGTCATTGGTCAAGTTTAATGCCAGCTGACGACGGGTTGCCTCTGCGCTGCCGTGGATGCGGGAGGACTCCAAAATATCCAGCAGTTTCTCTGTGATATCTCCTGTGACATAGCGGCCATCAAAACAAGAGGCCTCCAGCCCCTCGATGTTTGGATTCAAGCCCATCACATCACTGCGCATCGATTCAATATCCTGATAAATCAGGGCATCAGCCCCGATGGCACGGCAGATTTCTTTATCTGAGCGTCCAAAAGCAATCAACTCTCCCCGGGTGGGCATATCGATGCCATAGACATTGGGATAACGTACCGGCGGTGCGGCAGAGGCAAAGATCACACGGGCAGCGCCGGAGTCCCGGGCCATCTGAACAATCTCCTGGCTGGTGGTGCCCCGAACAATGGAGTCATCCACAATCAATACGCTCTTGTCTTTGAATTCATAAGGAATCGCATTGAGCTTCTGACGGACAGACTTCTTGCGCGCCGCCTGACCAGGCATGATGAAGGTGCGGCCAATGTAGCGATTCTTGATAAAGCCCTCGCGATAGTCCACACCCAACCGCATGGCCAGCTGCATGGCGGCGGGCCGGCTTGAGTCCGGAATTGGCATCACCACATCAATGGCGCCACTGGGGAATTGCTGACGGACCTTCTCTGCCAATGACTCACCCATGCGTAGCCGCGCGTCATAGACACTCACACCATCGATCACAGAATCGGGCCGTGCAAAATACACATACTCAAACACGCAGGGGTTGAGCGTCGTGTGTTGGGCGCAGACCTGAGAATGAATATCCCCATCCAGTGTGATGATCACGCACTCGCCGGGGGCCACATCGCGAATCGGCGTAAAGCCCAATCCCTGGATGGCCACTGTCTCCGAGGCCACCATCCACTCTTCGCCCTGGGCATCGACATGGCGTCCCAATGCTAGGGGCCGAATGCCATGGGCATCGCGAAAGGCCACGATGCCATAGCCCGCGATCATCGCCACACAGGCATAGGCCCCACGGACCCGGGCATGCACAGCGGAAACGGCGGTGAAGATAGAGGATTCATCCAATGACAGGCCGGAGACCGCCTTCTGCAGCTCATGGGCAAAGACATTGAGCAGCACTTCAGAATCGGACTCGGTGTTGATATGCCGACGATCACGCCGATACATATCCTGTTGAAGCTCCTCGGCGTTGGTCAGGTTACCGTTATGGCCCAGCACAATGCCAAAGGGCGCATTCACATAGAAAGGCTGGGATTCCTCAGAGTTCGATGCACTACCTGCCGTAGGATAACGGACATGGCCAATGCCCATCTCGCCCTGGAGATTGCGCATATCCCGGGTGCGAAATACATCGCGTACCAGACCATTGTTGCGATGGATATGAATACGCTTGCCCTGGGCGGTGGCGATGCCCGCCGCATCCTGACCGCGATGCTGCAATAACAGCAGGCCGTCATAGAGCAGCTGATTAACGCTTGAATGCCCAACGATGCCGATCACGCCACACATACCGCACTCCCTGTAGGGCCCATCTCTGATGTTGGTGAATTTGGAAGTCTAAGCCGATCTCCGACCGGCCGGGGAAGCCAGGGCGCGGCCGTGCGAATGCCCAGCTCCAAAAAGCCCCGGCTCTTGGCCTTCTGCCAGGCCAGCTGGCCGGGCAGCGCTGTCATGGAGGCCAGAATCGCCAACACAACCACAATCAATCCACCACGCGCCATGCCAAAGGCCATGCCCAGGACCCGGTCAATGCCACTGATGCCCGCAGCGCTTACCAATTCCTTGGCCAGCATCACCAGCAGCTTGCCCACTACCAGAATCACCACCAGGACAATCACGAAGGCCAGCGTCTGCTGCAGGGGGGCAGTGAGCCAACCGGGCAGCAGGTCTGCCACCAGATGGGCAAGACGACTCGCGCCAACGATCGCCAAGACCCAGACCGCCAGCGATGCAATTTCCTTCACCAGGCCACGAAACACTGACAGCAGTGTTGAGACAGTAATGATGCCCAGCACAACCAGATCCACCCAGGTCAGGGCCTCCAGCCAGGGCATCAAGGATTCACCACCATGGCGTCATAGCCCTGCGACTTGGCCCGGTCACGGACTTGGTTGGCCAAGTCACGGGTCTCAAAAGGCCCGATACGAACGCGATGCCGCTCAGCACCATCGTCCAATTTGATCGATTCGACCACTACACGATGCCCGCCAGCCGTGAGCTTGGCTTTCACTGCATTGGCCGTCTCGAGCTTGGCATAGGCGCCCACCTGAACAAACACGCCGCTGTCGCTTGGCTTCTTCGGCTCGGCGGCCTTGGGCTCAGATTTTTTAGGCTCCGCCTGTTTGGTCTCCGGCTTTTTGGGCTCTGTCTTGCCGTTTTGCGCTTTGGGTTCTGTGGATTGCTGTTCAACTCGTGGCGCATCGGCCTTGGAGGGCTCGGCCTTTTCGGGTGCAACCCGGGCAGATTCGCCCTTTGAGGACTCCACCGGCTTCTGGACTGACTTTTCGGCCCAATGCTCTGGCGCGGCAGGCTTAAGGGAATCGATCTTGGAGAAAAGTGAATTCTTCGAAGGAATCTCGATCAAGAGATCCTGAGAGAGAGGTCTTGCCTGTTCTTCCAATAAAAACGGTGCAATTGCCGCAACAACACCGGTGATGATCAACGCGCCGAGAAGACGCCAGCGGGCTCGACGCTTGTGATCCGCCATCGGATCGGAGGCTTCATCATCACGTTTGAAGGAACGGGACTCGCGATCAGCGGACATGGCGCAGAGAAGAGAGTGCAGCGATAGTCAGAAAGGACCCGAAGGCCACGATTCTATCATTCGGCCCCACCATGCCGACCGCATGACGATAGGCCTCAGCAGGATCAGCAAAACAGCTTGACCCCGCCTGCGGCAGCACTTCGTGCAAAGCATTCGCAAGCGCCTCTGCAGTACGCGCACGGCCCACCGTCTGCGGGCCCTCCAGGCTGCACAGGCACCAGTGATCGATCCGATCACCAATTCTGCGAAAGATCTCCTGCGCATCCTTGCCTGCAAGAATGCCCACCACCGCCACCGATTTCGGGAAAAATCCCATCTGATCCAGATTGGCGGCAAGCACGCCTGCCGCATGCGGGTTGTGGGCTACATCCAGCACCACGGCGGGCTGTCCCGGCAGCACCTGAAATCGCGCAGGCAGGATCACCATGGCCAGCCCCTGACGAACCGCACCCTGAGAGACTGGAATCCGGTCTTTGAGTGCAGTAAGCGCGGCCAATGCGGCAGAGGCGTTGAGCAGTTGATTCGCACCGCGTAGAGCGGGATAAGCCATGGCGTTGCGGCGCTGGCCCCGACCCGCCCAGCTCCACTGCTGCCGATCTCCCTGAAAATTGAAGTCCACGCCAAACTGCCAGAGATCTGCGCCAATCGCACCCACCACTTCCGCGATTGATGAAGGCGGTTCCGGATCAGCACAGATCAATGGCCGGCCGGGTTTTGCAATATGAGCCTTCTCCCAGCCGATACGCTCACGGGTATCACCTAAAAACTCCTGATGATCGAGATCAACCGAGACCAACACCGAACAGTCCGCATCCACGATGTTGACCGCATCCAGTCGACCACCCAGACCGATTTCAAGAATCGCAACCTCCACTCCTGCACGTGCAATCACATCAAAGATCGCCAGAGTGGTGAATTCAAAATAGGTCAGCGATGTATCGCCACAGGATTGTTCAACGCGAGTAAATGCCTGAATCAAGGCATCGTCATCAATCTCTTGCCCTTCAATCCGAAGCCGTTCGTTAAATTGATTCAGATGGGGAGATGTATAGGTGGCCACCCGGTAGCCCGCCTGCAGCAGTATGGATTCCAATGTGGCGCAGGTCGATCCCTTGCCATTGGTGCCCCCCACCAAAATGGAAGTGCAGCCCAGCGAGATCAGGGGATGGGTTGTGTCTCGGCCTGGCGTAAAGCCCATGGCCTGCGCAACACGGACAACACGCTCCAGGCCCAGATCAATCGGCCTGACGTGCTGTGAGGAAATGTGTTGCAGCCAGTCTTCGAGTGTCAATTGACCGTCAACACCCAGACATCAGCGCACGGCATCGGCGGGCTGGCGCAACAGCAGCGTCAGCAGGTCGGCGATTTCATCGCGCATTTTGCGCCGATCCACAATGCGGTCTACCGCACCCTTCTCCAGCAGAAACTCTGCACGCTGAAATCCGGCAGGCAGTTTTTCGCGTACCGTCTGCTCAATCACCCGGGGACCAGCAAATCCCACCAAGGCTTTGGGCTCGGCAATCACCACGTCTCCCAAAAAGGCAAAGCTCGCCGACACGCCACCCATGGTGGGATCGGTCAGCACAGAGATATAGGGCAGCCGCGCCGCGCCTAACTGCTGCAACACCGCAGTGGTCCGCGCCATCTGCATCAACGACAGCAAACCCTCCTGCATGCGTGCACCGCCACTGGCCGCGATGCTGATAAAGGCGACCTTATTCTCAATCGCGGCCTCAACCGCCCGCACAAAACGCTCCCCTACCACCGAGCCCATTGATCCGCCCATAAATTCGAATTCAAAGCAGGCGACCACCACAGGCACCGATTTGATCGATCCGCCCAGGGCAATCAGGGCATCGGTTTCACCGGTCTGCTCCATGGCCTCGGAGAGCCGCTCGGGATATTTACGACTGTCTTTGAATTTCAGCGAATCAACAGGCAGCACCTCTTGGCCGATTTCGTAGCGGCCTCCGGCATCCAGCAATTTGTCGAGCCGCTCACGGGCCCGGATGCGCAGATGGTGATCACACTTGGGACAGACCTGCTGGTTGGTTTCCAGATCGGTGCGGTAGAGCACCGATTCGCAGGCAGGGCACTTTAACCACAGGCCCTCCGGCACACTGCGGCGGGGCCCCTCAGTCCGTTGGATCTTGGGCGGAAGGATCTTGTCAATCCAGCTCATGCAGCCTCCGATTTGAGTTTTGCGGGCATCGCATCCAGTGCTGCGCGAATGCCTGACATGAATTCCCCGGCAGCCTGGAGCGGATCCCGGCCTGCCTGCTGCGCATCTTCCATGATGCGAATCAATGCGCTGCCAATCACTACCGCATCTGCTGCCGATGCAACAGCCACAGCCGAGGCGGCATCGCTGATGCCAAAGCCAACACCGATGGGCATCGCAGTGAATCGACGAATTTCCTGCACCCGGGCTGCCACTGCGGCTGGATCAATGTGGGCAGCGCCGGTCACGCCGCGCAACGAGACATAGTAGAGATAGCCCGAGCCCAGACGCGCCACATCGCGCATGCGGGATTCGGTCGATGTTGGTGCCAGAAGAAAAATTGGATCCAGGCTGACCGACTTCAGCGCCGCACTAAAGTCCTCGCACTCTTCCGGGGGATAGTCCACGATGATGGTGCCATCGACACCGGCCTCTTTCGCCGCGGCAACAAAGGCGCGCAGGCCAAAGCGTTCCACGGGATTGGCATAGCCCATCAACACAACCGGTGTGGCTGCATCCATCGAACGAAACTCTCTCACCCAGGCAAGGCAATCCTGCAGGGTGACATGCCGGGCCAGGGCCCGCTCACTTGAGCGTTGGATCACCGGACCATCAGCCATGGGATCAGAGAACGGCACACCCAGCTCAATGACATCCGCGCCGTTTTTCACCAGCGACTGCATCAGACGGACCACATTCTCACGCGCAGGGTCGCCCGCGGTGATATAGGGCACCAGGCCCGTCTTGCCCTGACGGGCCAATCGCTGAAAAGTCTGCTGAATACGTGACAAAGGAATCCTTGAATCAGAGATGCAGACCGCTGCGCTCGGCAACCGTGTGCATGTCCTTATCGCCGCGACCGGACAGGTTCACGAGAATGATCTTGTCTTGAGGCATGCTGGGTGCAATCTTTGCAGCGTAGGCCAACGCGTGGCTTGACTCCAGGGCCGGGATGATGCCCTCGATGCGGCAACAGGTATGAAACGCATCAAGACTCTCCTGGTCTGTGATCGCTGCATACTGAGCACGGCCAGAATCCTTTAACCAGGCATGCTCTGGGCCCACGCCGGGATAGTCCAGTCCCGCCGAGATGGAGTGGGTCTCAATGATCTGGCCAGCAGCATCCTGCATCAGATAAGTGCGATTGCCGTGCAGCACACCCGGCGTGCCTGCATTCAACGGCGCCGCATGTCGGCCCGATGCGATGCCTTCGCCAGCCGCCTCGACACCCACTAATTGGACATCGGGCATATTCAAGTAGTCATAGAAGATGCCCATGGCATTACTGCCTCCGCCCACGCAGGCCACGATCATGTCGGGCTGGCGGCCCACCATCTCGGGCATCTGCCACAGACACTCCTTGCCCACCACAGAATTGAAGTCGCGCACCATCATCGGGTAGGGATGGGGCCCTGCCACTGTGCCGATGATGTAATACGTGTTGTCGATGTTGGTGACCCAATCGCGCATCGCTTCGTTGAGCGCATCTTTCAGGGTTTTAGAGCCGCTCTCTACTGGCACGACTTTCGCACCAAGCAGCTTCATGCGATAGACATTGGCGGCCTGACGGGCGACATCCGTGGCACCCATATAGACCACGCACTCCATACCGAATCGCGCCGCCACCGTAGCCGAGGCCACACCATGCTGGCCGGCGCCAGTCTCTGCGATCACACGGGGCTTGCCCATACGGCGGGCAAGAAGCGCCTGGCCGATGGTGTTGTTCACCTTATGGGCACCGGTGTGATTTAAGTCCTCACGTTTGAAATAGATCTGCGCACCGCCCAGGATCTCTGACCATCGTTTGGCGTGATACACAGGGCTTGGCCGACCCACGAAGTGCTTCAGCTCGCGGTGAAACTCTTCAAGGAATTCCGGGTCCTGCCGAAAATGGTCATAGGCCTGGCGCAGTTCCTCGAGTGCATGGGTCAGTGTTTCCGAGACAAAGCTGCCCCCATAAGGCCCGAAGTGGCCCCGGGAATCGGGGTACTGATAGGGCTCGGCTGGTGCGGAGGGTGGCAAATCGTTTGGCTTCATGATCCGATGTTCTATGGGCGAAGGGCATCTGCGACCCGCACAGAAGCCACAAATTCTCTGATCCGCCGGGCGTCCTTGATCCCTTTTAACTGCTTTCCGTTTTCTCGAGCCTCCACGCCACTGCTCACATCCACACAGGGCGGTCTGAGCCGGGCGATGGCCTGCCCAACAGACCCCGATTCTAGCCCCCCGGACAGAACCCAGGAAGACTCAAGCCTGGGGGCTCGGGCGAAGACGCCCTCCAGAAGACCCCAATCAAAGCTCTGGCCACTGCCACCAAAACCCACGCTGTCAGCGTCAAACAGCACGGCATGGCAGTCTTCATAGGCTGCGACCCGTTGGGCGATGGCATTGCCTTGGGCTGCGCCAGGTGTGAAGACCTCGCTACCGATGCGCAGGGCCTTGATCACCGGCCGCCCAAGGCCCCTGCAGTCATCGGGGGACTCGTCGCCATGCAGCTGAAGATGGGAGAGCCCCACCTCATCGGCGACCGACAACATGATGTTTCGCGGCGCGTTGACAAAAAGACCCACCAGGCAGACCCAGGCCGGCACGCGCCGTGCAAGCCGCTGGGCCTGCTGAATGGACACGGACCTTGGACTGGGCTCATAAAACACGAATCCGATCGCGTCGACGCCTGCCTCCACGGCATCATCGACATCGGGCTCACGGGTTAATCCACAAACTTTGATTCGGGTACGCATAACAGTTGGGAATCGTACTCGACCTGCTCCAGGCAGAGCCCCTGCGCAGGAAAGGTCCTGGCCGCCTGGGTCCTGTCACGGCCTGCAAGAACAGCCCGGGCCCAATCCAATGACTGTGCGCCCCGGCCAACCTCCACCACGGTGCCAACAAGATTGCGCACCATATGGTGCAAAAAAGCATTGGCTGCGAGATGAAACTCAATCACCGGCCCCGACTGCCGCAACTCAAACTGCACCAGGCGACGAATCGGTGAGCTCGCCTGGCACTCTGATGAGCGAAAGGCAGAAAAATCGTGCTCACCCACAAAGAGCGCGGCCGCCTGACGCATCAACTCCAGATCGAGCGGCCGATAAAACCATGTGGCGTGACGTTGCAGCAGCGGAGAGCGGGTTGGTGTGTGTACGATCCGATAGACATAGCGTCGCGATATGGCAGAAAACCGCGCATGAAAATCATCTGACACGCTAATTGCCCAGCGCACCGCGATGCTCTGCGGCAGCAGGGCATTTAACCCCCGCACCCAATTCCAGGCAGACCGATCCACCAGCGTATACAGATGCACCACCTGGCCGCGTGCATGCACACCGGCATCTGTGCGGCCCGCACAGATGGTCGGATGCGGACTGCCAGTGAATTTCATTAGCGCCGCTTCCAGCTGGTCCTGAATTGTGTTGCCACCCGGCTGGGTCTGCCAGCCATTCCAGTCGGTGCCGTCGTACTCCAGGCCGAGGGCTAGACGCATCAACGCTCAAGCAGAATCCGAAGCATGCGGCGTAGCGGCTCGGCCGCACCCCAAAGCAGCTGATCACCGACTGTAAACGCTGCGAGGTATTGGGGCCCCATCGCCATCTTGTGCAGACGACCCACCGGGACAGTCATCGTGCCGCTGATGGCCGCTGGTGTGAGCTCACGCTCGGTGCGCTCACGCTCGTTCGGAATCACACGGACCCAATCATTTGCCTTAGCAAGAATGTCGACCACCTCATCCATCGGCACATCCTTGGTCATTTTCACCGTGAGCGCCTGCGAATGGCAGCGCATAGCGCCGATACGGACACATAGGCCATCAATCGGAATTGATCCGGGTGAACGAAATGGCGGATTGCCCAGAATCTTGTTGGCCTCGGCACCACCCTTCCACTCCTCTTTGCTCTGCCCATGCTCGACCGGCACATCAATCCAGGGAATGAGGCTGCCGGCAAGCGGTACACCGCGGAAGTTCTCCACGGGAAGACCCGCGGCCGCTCCCGATCGCAGGGTGTCGCTGATCTTGCGATCGATGTCCAGAATGGCAGAGGACGGGTCGGCCAGCTCCTTTTCCACCACGTGATGCAGCCTGCCCATCTGAGAGAGCAGCTCGCGCATATTCTGCGCACCTGCCCCCGATGCCGCCTGATAGGTCATTGCACTGACCCACTCAACCAGGTTTTGACGAAAGAGTCCGCCCATCGCCATGAGCATCAGACTGACCGTGCAGTTGCCACCGATCCAGTTCTTGCCACCTGATGCCAGCGCCTTATCAATCACCGGGCGATTGACCGGATCGAGAATGATCACGGCATCCTGCTCCATGCGCAGGGCCGATGCTGCATCAATCCAATGGCCAGACCAGCCGGCCGCGCGCAGCTTGGGAAAGACTTCCTTGGTGTAGTCGCCACCCTGGCAGGTGATGACGATATCCATCGCCTTCAAGGCATTGATATCAGAGGCCGATTTCAAGGGCTCATTCGATTTGGCAAAGGCTGGCGCCGCGCCACCCGCATTCGAGGTGCTGAAAAACACCGGCTCAATCAGAGCGAAATCATTTTCCTGCTGCATACGCTGCATCAGGACCGAGCCCACCATGCCGCGCCAACCGACCAGACCCACTTTTTTCATTTTGTATTCTCTTTTGACGTGTTATCCCAATGCAGCCAGCACTGCATCGCCCATTTCTACCGTGCCCACCCGCTTGCAGCCCTCGCGATAGATATCACCCGTTGCATATCCAGCTGCCAGGGTCTTTCTCACCGCCGCCTCTATCGCATCCGCCGCCTGGGCCAGGCCAAAGCTATAGCGCAACATCATGGCAGCAGAGAGCATCGTCGCCAAGGGATTGGCAAGGTTTTTCCCGGCAATATCGGGCGCAGAGCCATGAATCGGCTCATAGAGTCCCTTGTTGTTGGCATCCAGCGATGCCGAGGGCAGCATGCCGATTGAGCCCGTCAGCATCGACGCTTCGTCCGACAGAATGTCCCCGAACATATTGCCGGTCACCATCACATCGAACTGTTTGGGATTTTTCAACAGCTGCATCGCCGCGTTATCGACATACATATGGGAGAGCTCGACATCGGGGTATTGTTTACCCAGCTCGGTCATGACATCGCGCCACAGCTGGGTGGTCTCCAGCACGTTGGCCTTATCCACCGAGCAGACCCGGCGATTGCGCTTCTGTGCCGCCTGAAATGCGACATGGCCGATACGCACAATTTCGCTTTCGCGATAGACCATGGTGTCGAACCCCTCACGCTCACCATTTTCCAGCACACGCACACCCCGGGGTTTGCCGAAATAAATATCGCCCGTGAGCTCACGGATGATCATGATGTCTAGGCCCGAGACCACCTCGGGCTTGAGCGTTGAGGCGCCAGCAAGTTCCGGATAAATCATTGCCGGCCGCAGGTTGGCAAAGAGCTGCAATTCCTTACGCAGGCCCAGAATCGCCTGTTCAGGGCGGAGTTCGCGGGGCAAGGTATCCAGGCTGAAGTCACCGACTGCACCAAAGAGAATCGCATTCGCATCTTTCGCGAGTTTGAGTGTGGACTCGGGCAGGGGATGGCCGCTTGCGCGATAGCCCGCACCTCCCACCGGGGCCTCCTGCAGGGTCAGCGAAAAGTGCCCCTGCTCGGATAGGCGTCTGAGCACACGCACTGCCTGCGCGGTGATTTCAGTGCCGATGCCATCGCCCGGCAGGACTGCAATGTTGAGCGTTTTATTCATCACAAACCCCTAGCGATCCATGACAACATGCGGATCAGTCGCAAGCCACGGCTGCGCGGCAAGCCGCTTTGTCTCAAATGCCTTGATTTTGTCGGCATGCTGCAAAGTAAGACCAATATCATCGAGCCCATTGATCAAGCAGTGCTTGCGAAAAGGTTCAATCTCGAAATTGCGCGAAAAACTGCCATCCGTGGTGGCAACCGTCTGCTGCTCAAGGTCCACATTCAGCGCAAACCCTTCCTGCGCCGCTACTTTTTGAAATAGGGTCTCGACATCGTTCTCCGAGAGCACGATGGGCAGCAATCCATTTTTAAAACAGTTATTAAAGAAAATGTCGGCATAAGACGGAGCAATCAACACACGAAAACCAAAGTCCTCCAGGGCCCAGGGCGCATGCTCGCGGCTTGAGCCACAGCCAAAGTTACGTCGCGCCAGCAGAATGCTTGCGCCCTGATAACGCGGCTGGTTCAACACAAAGTCCTTGCGCAGTGGCCGGCGGCTGCAGTCCACGCCAGGCTGGCCTTCGTCTTCATAGCGCCAGGCGTCAAACAGGTTGGGGCCAAAGCCGCTGCGCTTGATCGATTTCAGAAACTGCTTCGGAATAATCGCGTCGGTATCCACATTGGCACGGTCCATGGGGGCCACCAGGCCTTGGTGTTGCTTCAGAGGTTTCATGGTGATTCCTTAAAAATCAGAAGTGCCGGACATCAACAAAATGTCCGGCCAGTGCAGCAGCGGCAGCCATTGCTGGCGACACAAGGTGTGTGCGACCCCCAGCGCCTTGGCGCCCCTCGAAATTACGGTTCGATGTTGAAGCGCTGCGCTCGCCAGGCTCCAGTCGATCGGCATTCATGGCCAGGCACATCGAGCAGCCGGGTTCACGCCACTCAAAGCCCGCCTCCGTGAAAATCTTGTCCAGGCCCTCCTGCTCGGCCTGGGCCTTGACCAGGCCAGAGCCGGGCACCACAAGCGCCAATTTCACATTGCCTGCTTTCTTGCGGCCTTTGATCACGGCAGCGGCCGCACGTAGATCCTCAATGCGGGAGTTCGTGCAAGAACCAATAAAGACCTTGTCTACCGCGATCTCGGTCAGCGGCGTATTCGGCGCAAGGCCCATATAGGCGAGCGCCCGCTCCATCCCCTCCCGGCGCGAGGCATCCGACTCACGGGCGGGATCAGGAACACTGCTGCCGACCGGCAGCACCATCTCAGGCGATGTGCCCCAGGTAACCTGTGGTGCGATCTCTGCGGCATTGAGCGCGACCACGGTATCGAATTGCGCATCAGCATCCGAGTGCAGTGTCTTCCAATAAGTTACCGCCTGATCCCAGGCAGCACCTTTAGGTGACATTGGGCGATCTTTTACATAGGCAATGGTTTTGTCATCGACCGCCACCATGCCTGCACGCGCACCGGCCTCAATGGCCATATTGCAGATGGTCATGCGGCCTTCCATGGAAAGATCACGAATGGCACTGCCACCAAATTCAATGGCATAGCCTGTACCGCCCGCCGTGCCAATTTTCCCAATCACAGCCAGCACGATGTCTTTGGCCGTGACGCCGGCCATCAGCGTGCCCTCGACTTTGACCAGCATGCGCTTGGCTTTTTTCATCAGCAGACATTGAGTGGCCAGCACATGCTCGACCTCCGAGGTGCCAATGCCCATGGCCAGACAGGCGAATGCGCCGTGGGTGCTGGTGTGCGAATCGCCACAGACGACCGTCATGCCCGGCAGGGTTGCGCCCTGCTCCGGCCCGATGACATGCACGATGCCCTGACGGCGGTCATTGATGTTGAAGTAAGTAATGTTGAATTTTTTGGCATTGGCATCCAGGGTCTCCACCTGAAGACGGGAGACCGGATCGCTGATGCCCTTGGAGCGGTCGGTGGTGGGCACGTTGTGGTCCACCACTGCCAGGTTGGCCGCATTGCGCCAGGGCTTTCGGCCCGCGATCTCCAGGCCCTCAAAGGCCTGGGGGCTGGTCACCTCGTGCACCAGATGGCGATCGATATAAATCAAACAGGTTCCATCAGACTCCTGATGGACAACATGCTCTTCCCAGAGCTTGTCATAAAGCGTACGTCCGGCCATGGCAAATTCCTGCATTGAAGGGTTCGGAAAACCCTCAATTATGCCTTTGCATCAGGCCGCAGCTGACCGTCGCCCCCCTGTCCCCGCAGCCCGGAGGCCGCGATCAGCACCCCAATGGCCGCCGCCGCAGCCGACACAATGAAGGTGAATTCCGGAGAGACTGCCTCCCAGAGCCAGCCGGCCGCGATGCCACCAAGCGAGCCCCCAAGACCATAGGAGGCCATGGTGTAAAAGGCCTGGCCCCGAGCCTGGGCCTGAGCGGGAAACCACTCGCGAATCAGCGCCATTGAGGCGCTGTGGTGCACACCGAATGTCACAGCATGCAGCAGTTGGGCCGCAATGAGCACCCACAGCGACCCGCCAGAAAACGCGATCATCAGAAAACGAATGGCTGTGACCGCATAGGAGGCCACCCAGCATTGGCCTACCGAAAAGCGATCAAACAGCCGATGCTGAAACCGAAACATAAAAATTTCTGCTACCACGCCAAGCGTCCACAGCAGACCAATCTCTGTGCTGCTGTATCCCTGCTGATGCAGCCACAATGAAAATAAAGTGTAGAGCGGTGCATGGGCAACCAACATCAGGAAAGAGGCCCATAAGAAACGTTTCACCTGCGGATTGCGAAGCATGTCTTTTGTGAGTGCAGACTGAGGCGCGAGATCGTGTACCTCGCGATGCGGCAGCAGCAGGGTCACCAACACCAGCACCGCCAGCACCGCGATCAGGGATGCTGGCAGCCAAAAAATGCCCACGCGATCAAACCATGGGCCTGCCAGCATCACGGCTGCAATGAACCCAATCGAGCCCCAGACCCGTATTCGGCCATAACGCTTCAAGCTTCCACCACCAGCCTGCATCGCCAGGGACTCAGCAATCGGCACCTGGCCACTGAGAAAAAAACTCATCACGCAGAAGACAATAAAGAGCGGCCAGAACGATAATTCAGTCAGCAGCATGAGGCTGCTGATCAGGGCCGCAAGTGCCGCGACTTGAATCAGTCTGGCCACACCACTGCGGCCCTGGACATGGTCTGCCATCCAGCCCCAGGCCGGAGGGCCCACCACCCGGGCCCACTGCATGGGAGAGATCAACACGCCAATTTCGGTAGGACTAAAGCCGCGGCCGTTGAGCCATAGGGAGAGATAAGGAGAGAACAGGCCGACGTAGGCGAAATAAGCGGCAAAAAACGCCGAGAGCCGTGTGGTGGATTTCACCCGGCGATCGGAGGCGTGGGCACCTTCACATCAGCGTTTTGCGCACGATGGCGGAGCGCATGGTCCATCAGCACCAGCGCCAGCATTGCTTCTGCAATGGGTGTTGCACGAATGCCCACGCAGGGATCGTGTCGACCGTGGGTCTCCACCACAGTAGGCTGGCCCGCAAGATCAATCGATCGCCGCGGCGTGCGAATGCTGGAGGTGGGCTTGATCGCAATCGATACGGTGATGGGCTGACCAGTAGAGATGCCACCCAATACACCCCCTGCATTGTTGGTGACAAAACCCTGCGGGGTGAGTTCATCACCGTGTACAGATCCACGCTGGGTGATGCTGCCAAAGCCTGCGCCGATCTCTACGCCTTTCACTGCATTGATACCCATCATGGCATGCGCAATATCGGCATCCAGCCGATCAAAGACCGGTTCACCCCAGCCCACCGGCACATTGCGGGCCATGACATCAATGCGCGCGCCACATGAATCACCCGCCTTGCGCAACGCGTCCATATAGGCTTCGAGCTCAGAGATCTGGCTACGATTGGCCGCAAAGAAAGGATTATTGGGGATCTCAATTTCATCTTCGAAACGAATACGGATCTCGCCAAGCTGGGTCATGTGGCCCCAGATGTAAATACTGTATTTTTCGGCAAGCCACTTCTTAGCAATCGCTGCTGCAGCCACCCGCACTGCGGTCTCGCGGGCCGAGGATCGGCCACCGCCGCGGTAATCGCGAATGCCGTATTTGTGCCAATAGGTGTAATCCGCGTGACCAGGCCGGAAGGTGTCTTTGATCTCGCTGTAGTCCTTGCTGCGCTGATCCTGGTTGCGAATCAACAGCGCGATCGGAGCACCGGTTGTTTTTCCCTGGAACACACCAGAAAGAATCTCTACTGTGTCTGGCTCCTGGCGCTGCGTGACATGGCGTGAAGTGCCGGGCCGCCTGCGGTCCAGCTCGGGCTGGATATCGGCCTCTGACAGCGCCATCCCCGGGGGGCAGCCATCCACAACGCAGCCGATCGCGGGTCCGTGGGACTCGCCAAAGGAGGTCACGGTAAAGAGATGGCCGAAGGTGTTTCCTGACATGAAGGGATTTTACAGCGGGCGTGGCGGTCTACTGGCCGAGCCGCTCCTGAATCCGACGAACAACCACTTCACGGCCCAGCACCGCCATCACCTTGTCAATCGAAGGTGTATCCGTTCGGCCCATCAGCATCAGCCGCAGCGGCATGGCCAGCATGGGCATCTTCATCCCCGCCTGCGCCAACACCGCCTTCATCGCAGCCGAAAGCTCTGCGGCAGTCCACTCCTGGGGCAGGGCCGCCAGAAAGGCGGTAACCAGCTCCGGCACACCCGACTGCATTTTTTCCGTCAATTCAGCGGATGCAAGCGGTGGTTCAATATAAAACATCGCGACTTCCTCAGCCAGATCATTGAGCGTGTGGGCCCGATCCTTCAGCAATTCGCAGACGAGCGGCAGCGCAGGGCCTTTAGAGATAGAAAACCCTTCCTCACGGACACGCGGTGCAATCATTTCGGCAAGCTGATCGCCGGGCTTTTGACGCAGATAGTGGTTGTTCAGCCACTTGAGTTTTTCAAAATCAAACTGGGCGGCCGACTTGCTGCAATGCTCCAGCGTGAACCACTCTTGAAGCTGCTGCATTGAAAAGATTTCATCATTGCCATGGCTCCAGCCGAGCCTGGCAAGATAATTCAGCAGGGCCTCGGGCAGGTAGCCATCTTCGTGATATTGCATCACGGAGACAGCGCCATGGCGCTTGGAGAGCTTCTCACCATCGGGCCCGTGAATCATGGGTAGGTGAGCGTACTCAGGCACTGTCGCGCCAAGGGCCTTCAGAATATTGATCTGTCGTGGCGTGTTGTTGATGTGATCATCACCACGAATCACATGACTGATGCGCATGTCCATATCATCGACCACGACACAGAAGTTATAGGTGGGCGTGCCATCGCCGCGGGCGATGATCAGATCATCCAGTTCCTCATTAGAAATCGCGATGCGGCCTTTGACACCATCTTCCCAGCTGACCAGGCCACTATCAGGATTGCGAAAGCGCACGACCGGTTTCACCCCCTCTGGCGGCTGGAGCTGCTTGCGCTGGATATTCTCTGGGCGCCAGCGGCCGTCATAACGGGGTTTCAGGCCACGGGCGCGCTGTTCCTCGCGCATCGCGTCTAATTCCGCGGGCGTGCAATAGCAGTAATACGCGGATCCTGTCGCCAACATCTGCCCAATCACCTCGCGATAACGGTCCATGCGCTGCATCTGATAAAACGGCCCCTCATCCGGATCCAATCCCAGCCAGGCCATGCCATCCAAAATGGCCTGGACCGCCTCTGGCGTGGAGCGCTCAAGATCGGTGTCTTCGATGCGCAGAATGAACTGGCCACCAAAATGGCGGGCATAGGCCCAGCAATAAAGGGCGGTGCGGGCCCCACCCACATGGAGATAGCCAGTGGGGCTAGGGGCGAATCGGGTACGGATGGTTTTGGCTGGTGATGTCATATCAGCCGAAGTTTATAATCTCCGCCAGGCTTACGGTTCCCGGCTTCCCGGCAACCGAGATGGACGCGTAGCTCAGCGGTAGAGCACTGCCTTCACACGGCAGGGGTCACAGGTTCGATCCCTGTCGCGTCCACCAGAATTTATAAGACTGACTTAAGCTCTTCCGCCGATATACCGGCCTGCCTTAGAACACCATTCACAGTACCGACTTTTAATTCTTTGTGATTTGGAATCACACAACCCATCGACCCACGACGCATCACAATGTGACTGCCGGATTGGCGGACATTTAGGAACCCCAGTTTTTCCAGCGCTGCTACTAAGTCGGCGCCAGACAGGCCAGGGAATTTAGGCATGTGCCACTTCGAAGGTCGTCACTACTGGATGAGGCATTTGATGTGTAGGAAATTCCTCAAGAAAAATCTCGGTTGCTTCCTTAAGATTCCTCACGGCCTCTTCCACGGTTTCACCTTGAGTAGTGGTACCCGTCTCCGGATTGAGGGCCACAAATCCGCCCTCTTCCGCTGGAGTTAATACGGCTGTAAGCAACATGATTTTTCCTTGAACTTAATAATCGCAGTCTAAAACGGCAAATCACTCCAGGCAAGACCAACCCTAAATCTTTCCAATTGGCAAAAGACTCCTTTCGCGGCAACAAAAGCTACCTTCCCAGCAAGCCCTGCGTTGCCTGCGGGCGGGAAATGACCTGGCGCAAAGCATGGGCGAAGAATTGGGAGTCGGTGAAATACTGCTCCGAGGCTTGCCGCAAAGGCGCCACAAAGAGCAATCCATCAGCCGCTTCCAAATAACCAGTCAATACAGACCTAGCGGACAGGAATCAGAATCTCGTTGCGTCGATTCCACGGCAGGGTGAAAGGGTCGTTGTACCGAGCCACCTGCGGTGTACCCCGCGACTCAAGGCCTTGTGTGGCAATCCATTGCTGCAGACGCTCGGTATGCTCCTGAATGCTTGCCGCTGTGGTGAATCCCGAGAACCTGATCGCAGCGATACGATGGGCCTGCACCTCTCTTAGATTCACTTCCCGACTCTCCGGCGCTGGAAGATCCTGCATGCCATATTCCTTCGGCATGACAAACCAGAGCTTCCAGCCACCAATCATCGGCTCAACGGTGACTGGTGCAGTCATGGCGATTTTTTTGCTTGCGCCATCCGCACTCCGGTTACCGCCAAAAATATACCCCGCCACCCGCCGAAAGCCCTGGCGGCCTGCGCTATCGAAATCCCCCTCCACAAAGGTCTCGGCCACCACGAATTTCTCGTAGGCACGTAATTCAAACGGTGGTTCTCGTTGAATGAGTTGATAATCAGGCTCTTGCACTGCCATCGCCACACCCGCCCATAAGATCAAAAGGGTTGAAATCAGCTTTTTGCACATCATTGAATTATCTTCGTTCACACCACGAAAAGGGAAAGCGCCTATGAACTCTGGCAAAACGTTTCTAATCTTTGGGGGGATTAATGGCATCGGAGGCGCATTAACCGAGGAACTTCTCAGCCAGGGGCATGATGTGTATGTCACCGCCTCCCAGCCCGACAAGGCCGGGCAAAGCCCCCTGCCCTCTGAGCGGGTGCTGCATGTGGATGTGTTGGATCACGCCTCAGTCCAGGCGGCCGTGGACACTGCGGGCCAGCGTGGCCTGCATGGCATGGCCTACTGCGTGGGAACAATCGACCTGAAACCACTTTCCAGAACGACCCCGGATGATCTGATGCGCAGTTTTCAGATCAACACGGTAGGCGCCTTTGTTGCTATGAAATCCGCAGCGCCCATGCTTACGACAAGCAAAGGGGCGGTGATCCTGTTTTCCTCTATTGCCGCATCCCGAGGGTTCGCAAATCACAGCGCCATTGGAACAGCAAAAGCGGCACTTGAGGGTCTTGCGCGAACGCTGGCTGCAGAACTCGCCCCGAACGTCAGGATCAATCTTATTGCACCCAGTCTGACCGATACCCCATTAGCAAAACCGTTCACACAGAACCCCAAAATGAGTGAGTCCATTGCGGCCATGCACCCACTTCCAAGGTTGGGCCATGCGCAAGAGATGGCCAAGGCCGCAGCTTTTCTGCTCTCAGACGACGCAGGGTGGATGTCGGGGCAGGTACTTCATATCGATGGTGGGCGTTCCAGCCTGGAAAAATCGCGCTAGCTAAGATGGCGTCAGCAAACGAAGTCTCTCCGCGCGCTGATCGGCAGCTTCTTGCGAGGGCGCCGCGGCTTGGCCCCGCGGCTACGGGCTGGCCACTCTCCTCTGCCAGACCTCCATTTCCAGTGGAGGCCCCCTATCGCGCCAAACCCGATCTGGCCAAGCTGGAAAATCAACCCGTATTGATAGAAGACAGGCAGTGGCACGATTGGATCCGCGATAAGGAGCGCATGCAGGCGGCCGATGATCTCTTGCTGATCGATTTACGCCTGCCCCAGCACACATTGATCGAACTGATCGGTGCGATCAAGAGCTTCTTTCAGGAATACGCCCCTCACGGTCCTATTGACGAGTCCGGCGCATTCCCATGGCTGGGTGGCCTGCGTGTCGAAGATTCCCCGCTATTTCTGGAGGCGCTCAGCCTAAGCATCCAGGAGGACTTTGCAGTGATGGTCGACACCGACGGCACAGGACTCTCGGCGGCTGTGTTATCGGTCTGTTTCCCCAGCGGATGGGATCCGCGAGAAAAACTCGGCTGCTCCATGCAAGCGCTTCACGATCCCGTGGCCGACAACCAGAGACTGCAAAGCGCCATGCCGGTGATGTCTGCTGCGATATGCACCAAGGGGCCCTTTGTGCGTTATGTCTGGACACTCTGCGGTGATGGCGCCCGCGGCCGCAAACCGGGTATGGATTCCACAGCAGCCTTAACGTCTGCCGATCAGCTGTGGTTCCGCTGCGAACGGCAAGTCACCATTCCGCTGCTGGGTAAGGCATCCTTGTTTTTAATACGTGTATTGATTGCACCTTTCAGCCAGGTCGTCACGAGCCAGGACCGACTTGACCAACTCGCTACCGCGCTTGAATCCATGAGTCCAGAGATGCTCGCGTATAAGAATCTTTCGCGGGCCCGGGAGCTCGTGATTGCCATGAAAGCGTCCGAACTCTAACTTTTCTCTTTTCCTAGTTCCACTGGCGGGATGCTCCACATCCGCCGTGGCTAACACCAGGGCCATTGCTGAGACACTTGGGCCCACACCCTAAACCTCATGTCTCTTCTTCGCCGCATTGGCATTGCCGCGCTGCTGGTGATCGCTGTCGGAATCGCGATCACATATTTGAACAGCCAACAGTTGCCGCCCGCCCCGGTTGCGTTTGCCTCTGGTAATGGCCGCATTGAGGCCATCGAGGTCAATATCGCCGCCAAACAGGCAGGCCGCATCCAAACTATCCAAGTGCGGGAGGGTGATGACGTCTCCGTGGGCCAGGTCGTTGCCACGATGGACACCTCGGCGCTGACCGCAGACCTCAGACAGGCAAGGGCCCAGTTGGATCAGGCCCGTTACACCCACGAGACAGCGCGCGCCACGGTCGCCAGAGAGCAAAGCCAACTCGCACTCGCCGAGAAGCAAATTGAGCGCTCGAAGCAGCTGATACAGAAGGGGTTCTTATCCCCGCAGAAACTGGACACCGATCAATCCGCAAGGGATTCCGCCGCAGCTGCGCTGCGTGCGGCCCAATCCCAGCTGCAGCAGACAGGCGCCGCAATTGATGCCGCACAGGCCCGCGTGGATCGGATCCGGGCGGATATTCAGGATGCCTCCCTTGTTTCGCCCATCAACGGGCGAGTCCTTTATCGGCTTGTGCAGCCCGGCGAGGTCGTCAGCCCCGGGGGCAATGTCCTCACACTGCTGGATCTAACCGATGTCACCATGACGATCTTTTTGCCGACCGCCGAGGCAGGCAGGGTCAGTCTGGGGGCTGAGGCCCGTATCGTGCTCGATATTCGACAAGATATTTCAATTCCGGCAACGGTCTCATTCGTTTCACCCGAAGCCCAGTTCACACCCAAAACAGTAGAGACCAAATCTGAGCGCGAGAAACTGATGTTCCGGGTGAAGATCAAGATTCCCGAATCGCTGCTCAGGGCCCACGCGAAACAAGTCAAGACAGGACTGCCCGGCGTGGGTCACGTGCAATTGGATTCCAATATGCCTTGGCCGGCATCCATACCGCCATTGATCAGCACCCGGACCAGCAAATGACCCCCACTGCCCCGGCGGCAAGGATCATCCAGACCAGCCTGCGGTATGGCGAAAAGACTGCGCTGGATGCCATTACGCTGGATATTCCAGCGGGCTGCATGGCAGGCCTAATCGGCCCAGATGGCGTTGGTAAATCGAGCTTGCTTGCACTGATCGCTGGTGTCAGGGAAATTCAAACAGGATCGGTAGAGACACTCGGCTGCGGTCTTCAGTCGCGTGTCGAACGTGCCGCCCTGTCACCGCGTCTTGCCTATATGCCCCAGGGCCTGGGAAGAAACCTGTCGATGTCGCTCACAGTGAAAGAAAACATCGATTTCTTTGGCAGACTATTTCAGCAGAATCATGCTGAACGTTTGGTCCGCATTGATGAGCTGTTACAGAGCACAGGATTGACCGCTTTTCGTGATCGGCCCGCAGGCAAACTCTCCGGCGGCATGAAACAAAAGCTCGGCCTGTGCTGCGCACTCATGCACGATCCGGATTTGCTGATTCTCGATGAGCCCACCACAGGTGTCGATCCGCTATCGCGTCGGCAATTCTGGCTCTTGATTGACCGAATCCGTGCCCATAAACCACAGATGAGCGTGATTGTTTCCAGCGCCTATATGGGGGAGGCAGCCGGATTCGACTGGCTTGCGGCCATCGATGGGGGGCGCGTGCTGGCCACAGGCAGTCCCGCAGGACTCATGGCCCAATGCGACGCCAGATCGTTGGATGAAGCATTCATTCATCTGCTGCCCGAGGAGCGGCGTCGAGACCACCGAGTGCCATCTCCGCCCCCAAGAATGACGACTGACAAGGCGGCAGTGGTCATTCGTGCAGAGGGATTAACCATGCGGTTTGGCAACTTCACCGCGGTTGAAAACGCAAGTTTTGAGATACAGCGCGGTGAAATTTTTGGCTTTCTTGGATCCAATGGCTGTGGCAAAACCACCACCATGAAAATGCTGACTGGGCTGCTGCCCCCAACCGAGGGCAAGGCCTGGCTTTTTGGCCAACCCGCCGACGCCCACGATCAGCAGACACGCAGGCGAGTGGGCTATATGACCCAGTCGTTTTCCCTCTACCAGGAACTGACTGTTCTGCAGAATCTGACCCTGCACGGCCAGCTCTTTGGGCTATCGCAAGACGTGATTGAGACGCGTGCCAATGCGCTGATGACCCAATTTGATCTGCAGGCGCATGTGGGCAGTCACCCGGCCACACTGCCGCTTGGTGTACGACAACGGCTCTCCCTTGCCGTTGCACTGATACACAGTCCGGAAATTCTCATTCTTGATGAGCCCACGTCTGGCGTGGACCCGATTGCCCGGGATCGTTTCTGGGATCTGCTGATTGACCTATCCCGCCGCGAACAAGTCACCATTTTTATCTCGACGCATTTCATGAATGAGGGAGAACGTTGTGACCGTATCTCGCTGATGCATGCCGGAGCGGTATTGGCCAGCGGCCCACCCGCAACGCTGGTGGCCGCCCGGGGCAAGACCACACTGGAAGATGCATTCATTGATTACCTTGAACATGCCGCACCGGAACAGTCCGCAGCGCCACCGGAATTTACACAACATCAGCACGCAGACAAGCGCGAACGCTCCCACTCAGTGCTGAGCCTGCAGCGGATGATTGCCTATGCCCATCGCGAGATGCTGGAAGTATTACGTGATCCTGTACGTCTGGTGTTCTCTTTTCTCGGCTCAGCACTCCTAATGCTGATCATGGGCTACGGCATCAGCGTCGATGTCGAAAACCTTCGCTTCGCGGTGCTGGATCGCGATCAGTCCCCCGAAAGCCGCGCCTATATTCAGAACATTGCGGGTTCGCGTTACTTTCTCGAACAGCCCCCGATCACCAGTAACGCGGAACTGGATCGACGCATGTCCACTTCAGAAGTCAGCGTGGCCCTGGAAATCCCGCCTGACTTTGGTAAACGTTTACAGCAGGGAAAATCCTCTCAGGTTGCCGTGTGGGTCGATGGGGCCATGCCTTTTCGGGGTGAGACCATCCTAGGCTATCTACAGGGCCTGCATATGGACTATCTCAGCCAGCTTGCCCTGCAGTATCGTGGACAGCATCTGGCGTTCGGAGCGGTGCGCCTTGAGATGCGCTACCGATACAACCAGGATTTTAAGAGCCTGTATTCCATGGTGCCCGCGGTGATTCCGATGCTGCTGGTGTTTATTCCAGCAATCCTGACTGCGGTGGGCGTGGTGCGGGAAAAAGAGCTGGGATCAATTGCCAATTTCTATGCAACACCAGTTACGCGGCTGGAATTTCTGCTGGGCAAGCAGCTGCCTTATGTGATCATGGCCATGATCAGTTTTGTTGGCATGCTGCTGCTGGCGTTACTGGTCTTTGAGGTGCCACTGAAAGGCAGCTTCTGGCTGCTCACACTGGCCGCCCTGCTCTTTGTCACGGCCACCACGGGCATCGGGCTGGTACTCTCGGCATTTGCCAAGAGCCAGGTCGCAGCACTCGGGCTGACCGCCATTCTCACCATGCTGCCCACGGTGAGCTTTTCGGGCTTCACTGATCCAGTGTCCTCGCTTACTGGCGTCGGCGCAGTGATTGGTCAATTCTTTCCTGCGACTTACTTTTTAAATGTCAGTCGAGGCCTGTTCACCAAGGCACTGGAGTTCCACGACATTGCCGGTGACCTGTTGGCACTTGCCGGATTTGTCCCGGCGCTGACATTGCTCAGTGTGCTGTTGCTCAAAAAACAGGAGAAATAATGCGGCAGATACTGATCAATATTGCTCGGCTGGGTGTGAAGGAACTCAGAACCCTGACCCATGAACTGATGCTGGTGTTGCTGATCATTGGTTCGTTTAGTGCCGCGATTTATAGCGCCGCAACGGCGACATCCCAGGAGTTGAACAACGCCCCAATTGGTATCGTTGATCTTGACCAGTCCACGCTGACACGAAAAATTGTGTCAGCCTTCTACGGGCCCATGTTCAAGCGCCCCGATCACCTGACATCAACCGAGGCAGATCGGGGCCTTGATGCAGGGCGCTACACTTTTGTGATTGAGTTCCCTCCCGGATTTGAGCGAGACTTCAAACGAGGCCAAACGCCCGCTGTCGAAGTCAATATCGATGCCACCCGTATGACCCAGGCCTTTATTGGGGCAGGCTATATCCAAAATATTATTCAGGGCGAGGTGAAGGATTTTCTACGGTCGGCCCAGCCCGATCAGATCAGCCCCATTGAGCTCGTCACACGGGTGAAATTCAACCCCAACCTGACCAGCACCTGGTTCGGGGCCGTCATGGAACTGATCAACAACATCACCATGCTTTCCATTATTCTGACCGGGGCCGCCCTGATCCGCGAACGTGAGCACGGCACACTTGAGCACCTCCTGGTGATGCCGATCACGCCCGCCGAAATCGTGCTCTCAAAGATCTGGTCGATGGCAGTGGTAGTCCTGGGAGCGGCCTGGCTGTCGCTGGAGCTGGTGTTGAAGGGGGCACTTGGCGTGCCAATCACGGGATCGATCACCCTGTTCATGCTAGGCGCACTGCTTCACCTCATGGCCACCACCTCCATTGGCATTTTTCTTGGCACAGTCTCAAGAAGCATGCCGCAATTTGGGCTGCTGATTATTCTTGTGATCATTCCGCTGGAGATGCTTTCCGGTGGCATCACACCGCGCGAAAGCATGCCAGAGTTGATTCAAAACCTCATGCTGGCCGCACCCACCACGCACTTTGTCAGCCTAGCGCAGGCAATATTGTTTCGAGGTGCTGATTTTGATACGGTCTGGTTACGATTTCTCGCATTAATGCTGATCGCCGGAATTTTTTTTGGTGCATCTTTGGCACTATTTCGCAGGCGCATCGCGAGCGCGTGACCACCCCACTTATTGATCTTGACTTCGAATCTGCTGCTCAAACACAGGCCAAGACTCCGCCGTTGGCATGCTCTCCCAATCAGGATTGGGGATCTGATTAAAAGTCTTGCGTAGTTCCTGACCCCAGAAGGCGCGAATGGCGTTGAAATAAGCATTATCAGCAGTAATGGTGGCGTATTTGGACACCATTAGACTATCCCGCTCGTAAACTAGCAGATCCAGCGGCATACCCACTGAGATATTGGATTTCAAGGTAGAGTCCATCGAGATCAGGGCGCACTTGGCGGCCACATCCAAGGGTGTCTCAGGAGAAACCACACGGTCCACGATTGGTTTCCCATATTTAAATTCCCCAATCTGGAAATATGGATTCTCTGCATAGGCCTCGATAAAGTTACCCGCCGAATAGATGTTGAAAAGCCGACAATCCTCACCTCGAATCTGGCCCCCCAAGATAAAACTACAGTTAAACTCCAGGCCGAACTGCTGCAGCGATGGTCCATCGCGGCGATAGACCTCGCGAACAGCCTCGCCCACCAGCTCGGCCCCCTTGGCCATGGAATTCACTGTCCAGAGATTCTCGGGCCGAGATACCTCAGACAGCAGATGCCCCACTGCCTGGGTGATCGCCAAATTCCCGGAACACATCAACACAAGCACACGATCCCCCCGCCGTTCGAACACGGTCATTTTGCGTACTGTCGACACATGATCAACCCCAGCGTTAGATCGTGAATCAGAGAGAAACACCAAACCAGAATTCAAACGCATGCCAACGCAATAAGTCATATAGAAATCCGATCTAATCCGGCAGAGATGGCTCGGGTTGTTGAGTACCAAGGTATTCGACACTAATACTGACGCCCAAGGAATATACCTGTTCGACAAAGCCCTGTAAGAAAGCGTGTATGCCACGCTCGAACTGTGAGTCAATTTTCAGATACTGAAGCTCAGAGCGGAGTTTCCCAGCCAGGCGCTGCGATTCGCCTGAGTAGCGCTGTCCGATCGCCTCAAGGTTTAGGTTCACTTCATTCATGCAGGCCAGAAGTGATCTGGGCATATCGGGCCGCTGAATAAGCAGTTCCGCCACTCGTCGCGGAGTAACAACATCGCGATAAACACGGCGATAGATCTCAAAAGCCGACACGGCATGAAGGATTGACGCCCAGTAATAGTAATCCATCCTCTGATCCAACAGAGGGTTAGGTGCAGATTCGTTCTCCTGATCGGTGCGATCAAAAACAAACTTCGAATCAAGAATACGGGCCGTACTGTCTGCCCGCTCGATAAACGTGCCAAGACGCATGAAGTGAAAAGCCTGATCCTTCAGCATTGTGCCAATCGCCACCCCCCGAAACAGGTGCGACCGCACTTTCACCCACTCCAGCAACTCGCGAGCATCCCTCTGCCAGCCTGCATCTTGTAAAAGCGGCTGCAGTTCCAACCACGTGGTATTCACGGTTTCCCACAAATCAGTATTGACCGAGTCGCGCGCACTGCGGCAATTCTCCCGTGCTGCAGCCAGACTATTCAGAATACTGGAGGGATTTCCTGCGTCAGAAACAAGCTCAACAAGTAATTGCTCATAGCTTGAACGCTGTAATGCGAATGCGCTGGGTAGAAGTACCGCCTGCCGCTGCACATCAAGCATTCGAGCAGTATTCTCAGCCCGCTCGATATAGCGCGCCATCCAAAAGAGGCTATCGGCAGTGCGACTTAACATACGCTAAAGAGGCTCCTGCAACACCCAGGTATCTTTGGTGCCACCCCCCTGTGATGAATTCACCACGAGAGAGCCTTCACGCAGTGCCACCCGTGTCAGGCCGCCCGGGACGATTGATATTTCCTGTCCTGCCAACACAAAAGGACGCAGGTCAATATGCCTGGGCGCAACCCCAGAATCGACAAACGTTGGGCATGTCGAGAGCGCCAGGGTTGGCTGAGCGATATAGGCATCCGGTCTTTTGCGGATCAATTCACGAAACTGATTGATTTCCTCCTGAGTGGCGCAGGGTCCAACCAACATCCCATAACCGCCAGCACCCTGTGTCTCTTTAACCACGAGCTCCCCCAGATGATCCAAAACATATTGCAGATCATCGGGCTTGCGGCAAAGATAGGTTGGCACATTGGCAAGCAGGGGCTCCTGCCCTAGATAAAACCGAATCATGTCGGGGACATAGGGATAGATTGATTTGTCATCCGCAATTCCTGTGCCCGGTGCGTTGCATACGGAGACTCTTCCGGCCCGTACTGCCCGCATCAAACCAGGGACGCCAAGCACGGAATTTGGCCGAAAAGCCTCCGGATCCAGATAATCATCATCAATTCGCCGATAGAGCACGTCTACACGCCGTGGTCCTCGGGTGGTTTTCATATAGACCCGATTTTCCATCACGAAGAGGTCCTGCCCCTCGACCAGCTCTACTCCCATCTGCTGAGCCAGAAAGGCGTGCTCGAAGTACGCTGCGTTATAAACACCTGGTGTAAGCACCGCAACCGTTGGCTCGTCTATTCCTTCCGGCGACACAGAACGGAGATGCTTCAGTAATAAATCGGGGTAGTGCTCGACGGGTGCCACACGATGAAGGGCGAAGAGCTCTGGGAAGAGCCTCATCATGGCTTTTCGATCCTCAATCATGTAGGAAACGCCTGAGGGCACCCGTAGATTGTCCTCAAGGACATAGAACTCGCCTTTGCCAGCCCGGACGATATCGATGCCGCTAATGTGGGCGTAGACATCCCGCGGTACATTGACACCACGCATGTCCTGCCGATACTGCGTATTTCTAAGCACCAGGCTGGAGGGAATCACGCCCGCCCGTAGAATCTCTTGGTCGTGATAAATGTCGTGGATAAAGCGATTAAGTGCCGTAACACGCTGCCGTAATCCCCGATCAAGCAATCGCCACTCACTGGCTGCAAGGATTCTCGGAATCAAGTCAAACGGGATCAGCCGCTCGGTACCTGCCTCGTCACCGTAAACATTGAACGTAATGCCCACGCGCCGAAAAAAAAGATCGGCTTCGGCACGGGCGCGGGCTATCACCGCTTGGGGCTGAGCATCAAGCCATGACCAATATTTCGCGTAATGGGCCCTTGGCAACGCCCTGCCCTGTTCGTCTTCCCAATGGACTTCATCCACACTGCGGGATCGACCCTTCGATGTGAACGCTGCTGTTTCCGATGTAGATGTCATGGTGAGAGCCTCCACACCGAAAACAAGCACAGAACGTGCCAAAGAGCCCTGCACCTCGGAAGTCGCTCAATGCCCAGTACCGCTCGCCATTAAGCGTATGCGGCAACGTTGACACTGAACCAAAAAAGACCAATCCCTCCCAATCGTGGTGCGCATTTTTTGTACTTGCACCGTATGGTTGCAGTGGCACCCCGGCAATGATCGCTTTAGCAGAGAAAACCTGCATAAATCGCTTGGCACGTTGTTTGCATTCCTTCTTGTATACAAGTGAGGAACCGCATGAAACAACAATCGACCGCACCCGCATCCGCGTCCAATGCGTGGATTAGAAAGTTTTCACAACCTATAGCGGATCATATGATCGGTCCGTTGTCGGGCCTTAGATTCGCGGTAAAAGACAACATTGATGTCTCGGACGTGCCAACGACAGCGGCGTGTCCAGCTTTCAGTTTCGTGCCTTCAGCCCATGCGACAGTCGTGAGCAAGCTGCTCAATGCGGGGGCTGCACTGCTCGGAAAAACCAACCTCGATCAATTTGCATGCGGGCTGAACGGGACTCGGTCACCTTATGGCCCTGTCCCAAATGCTGTTGATCCCGAATACGTCAGCGGTGGCTCAAGTTCAGGATCTGCCTATGTTGTTGCAAGCGGAGAGGTCGACTTTGCGCTCGGCACCGACACCGCGGGTTCTGGTCGAATTCCTGCGGGCCTCAATCATATTGTGGGCCTCAAGCCGAGCCGGGGCCTGATCAGTACTCATGGTGTCTTGCCCGCAGCCCGAAGTGTTGACTGTGTATCGATTTTTGCGCGTAACGTTCAGACAGCGTGGCTGGTATTGACGCAGGCCATGGGTCAGGACGACCAGGATCCCTACTCGCGAGAGCTCCAGCTTCTCAGCCAGCCCATTCCGAGGCAATTCGTATTTGGTATCCCAGACACGCTTGAGTGGTACGGGGATCACGCGGCAGAAAACGCGTTTGCAGTTTCGATTAAACAATTAGAGCAGCTTGGCGGCAAAGCGGTCGTCATTGATTACAGACCTTTAAAAAAAGTCGCCAATTTGCTCTACGGCAGCGCGCTCCTCGCGGAGCGGCTAGAGGCGATCGGTCCATTTTTTAAAACGCAGCCAGACGCCATCATCGAGCCAGTCAGAACGCTGCTGTCCGCAGGATTTAATTTTTCTGGCGTAGATGTCTTCCGCGCCTTGACAGAACTTAAGCATCTCTCCAAGCAGGCAGCGAAGATGTGGCGGCAGATCGATGTCCTCCTTCTGCCAACAGCGCCCACCATTTATCGGGTAGACGACATGCTGGCGGATCCGATCGAACTGAATCGGCGACTGGGTTATTACACGAATTTCGTAAACCTGTTGGATTACGCTGCTCTCTCCGTGCCATCAGTGATCAGGACCGACGGGCTTCCTTTCGGCATTACCCTGGTTGGGCCCGCCGCAAGTGATTGGCAGCTGGCGGGACTTGGTGTTCGCCATCAGCAATTAATCGAAACAGCCGGAGCCGCCGATCAGCAAACCTCCCGCAGCCTGCCTCCCTGCCCAAGACCCGAGTCGCCTCAGGTACAAGTCGCCGTAGTTGGCGCGCACCTATCGGGCATGCCGCTGAATTCACAACTCACAGAGCGTGGGGGCACCCTTATGAAAACAACGCGCACCAAGGATCTCTATCGGCTCTATGCCCTTGCCGACACCCAACCGGCAAAGCCAGGTCTTCTCCGGGTCCATGAGAGTGGCGCATCGATTGAAATCGAAATCTGGCAGATGCCCGCATCTGAATTCGGCGCCTTTGTTGCGCTGATTCCCAGCCCCCTTGGTATCGGTCAGATTGAGACCGTCGATGGGGAGTCAATACACGGTTTTATTTGTGAACCTGCTGGATTGACGAAGGCGCAGGACATCACACATTTCGGCGGCTGGAGAGCTTACATCGCCTCTCAGGCTGCCCACCAGACCGCCAGTACATAACTACCGACCCCTCTCATCAACCCACTAGGAGCGCACCATGAAACGCATCAATCCCACCCCCACCACTGACCATCATGTCGACACCCTCAGCCACGCGAGCAAACGGCGTGATCTGCTTAAAGCATCCGCAGCAGCAGCGATAGTGCTCGCAAGCCCCGCCATCGTCAGGGCCCAGAGTGGTCCGAAGATCCGAATTGGATACTGGCCGGTTGCCTCGGGCATTCCCTTCTTCGCCGCAGTGGAAAAGGGATATTTTAAGGATGCGGGACTTGATGTAGAGGCCGTGAAATTCGCCAGCCCCCAGCAGGTGGCCGAGGCCATGCTGGCCGGCCGACTCGAAGGCAGCTCTAACGGGACCGCCTCGGCCGCGCTCGGCATTGCCGAGTTAGCGCAGCCGGGTCTGCTGAAAATCTTCTGCACCAATCCCACAAATGCCAAGTATGTACTCGATCAGTTCATTGTCGCTAAAGACAGCCCGTTGAAATCCGTTGGCGATCTCTCAGGAAAGAAAATCGGATCCGGGCCCGGCGTTCAAAACGTTACGCTCACCCGCACGGTCTTGGAAAAGGCGGGTTCGAAAAACAATACGATCATTGAGCTGCCAATCGCACAGCATGTTGCCGCTATCGCCGCTGTCCAGGTAGATGCCTGTTACACATTGGAGCCCACCGGCACCGTTGGCCGACTCAATGGTACGACCCGAAATTTAGAGGTCGGGGTGATCGCCAAATATATCCTGGGAGATCCAATGGCCCCCTGGCACGGTGGATCCGCAAGTCTCACTAGTGAATTTATTCAGAAGTACCCGGATATCACCAAGCGCTATATCGCTGCCTACCGCAAAGGCGTAGAACTGGTGAAAACAAAACCAGCCGAGGCAAGGCCTTTTCTCAAAGGGTACACCGCGATTGAAGGAGCGCTTACCAATGAGGTACCGATGGCCGACTATATGTTTTCAACTGAGTTCAAGCCCTCTGATGTCGCTGCCTTTCAGAAGTTCTTCGACCTGTTTTCCGAGAAGGGGATTTTTGGCAAACGCATTCTGATTGACAGCATTCTTTACAAAGGATAAGCAATGGCGATCGAAGGTGCAGGTAAAATTTCCGACGCTCCATGGTCAGGCGCTGCGGGCGACGGGGCGGCCACAAAGGGAAGGGTAATCGGGGATCTCTTCCGATACCTGCCCGCGATTGGCCCCTTCGTTCTACTGCTCATCTGGGATTTGGTGGTGAGATTCGGCTTAATCAAAGCCATCTTGCTGCCACCCCCGATTGACACGTTGATGACACTCATCTCCGGCATGCTGGGCGGCGCCCTTTTGCATGACTTCTGGGTAACACTCTATAGGACTCTGGTCTCCTTTGGCATCGCTGTGGTGCTTGGCATGCCCCTTGGGATTGCCCTCGGCAGTAACGAGCGGGCTTACCGCAGCGTGGAGTTTGTGATTGATTTTTTCCGATCGACACCAGCCTCCGCGCTGATCCCGCTGTTTTTGTTGATATTCGGCACATCCGACATCAACAAAATCGCGATTGCCTGCTTTGGCGCCTGGCTGCTTGTGGTGTTCAACTGTGCTTACGGGGTGATCAATGCGCGCAAACAACGTGTTGCCGCAGCCAGGGTTATGGGGGCATCCCGTTGGCAGATCTTCAAAGATGTGCTGATTTGGGAGTCACTGCAGGCATCTTTTGTTGGCCTGCGGTCAGCCGTGTCGATGGCCCTGGTAATTGTCGTTGTAGCCGAGATGTTTATCGGATCCGAGAGCGGCCTCGGACACAAGATCATCAACGCCCAGCAAGTCATGAACACCAAAATGATGTATGCCGCGATTATCTCTGCCGGTGTGCTCGGGTATGTCTTGAATATCGGTTTTTTAGCGATTGAGAAAAAAATTGCGCACTGGAGCGGAAGATGACACAAGTAATCAGCGCCCCCCTGATGATCGACGCTGCGAAGCGCCCTTTTCGCCCAGGCCCCCTGGGGACGCACATCACGATTCGTGGACTGACAAAATATTTTGCTGGATGGCCCTTGTACGAGAATTTCGATCTGGATATCCCGAAAGGGAAAATTGTTTCGATCTTCGGGCCTAACGGGTGCGGAAAATCTACCCTCATCAATATGATTGCCGGGTTGATTCCCATCGATTCGGGTGAGATTCTTTTTGATGGGAAATCACTTAAGGAAACAACCATCGGATACGTTTTTCAGAATTACCGGGAAGCACTCTTTCCCTGGTGGCGGACAATTGACAACATTGCTTACCCCCTTAAGCTCATGGGGAAAACCAAGGTTGAGGTGGAGCGGCGGGTAGAGGAGCTGGTCGCTTCCTTCGATGTCAAGTTTGACTTGAATCGATACCCTTACGAGCTCTCTGGCGGGCAGCAACAGACCGCCTCCATCATGCGTGCCCTTGCGCCTAACCCCGAAGTCCTGTTTCTAGATGAGCCTTTCTCTGCGCTTGATTTTGAGATGACGCTCTTTATTCGGGAAAAGCTGCAGGAGGTATTTATGAAAACCGGCACTACCATGATGTTGGTTTCCCATGATCTAGAAGAAGCCGTTTATCTTGCGGATCAGATTCTGCTGCTGACCAAGCGGCCAACCACAATTGCCGACATCCTGCACTACGATGATCCGCGCCCGAGGACCACGGCCACGCTATCCGAGAGTAAGTTCATCGCGACCAAGAAAAAAAGCCTGGAAATATTCCAGCGGGAGGTCCGCAGATGAGCCTTTCACCCGTCCCATCTCATTCGCGTACGCTGCTCAGCGAAGACGCCTATCACCAGATTAAGGAGGCAATTCATAATTTCTCCCTTATCCCGGGCGATCGGTTCACAGAGTCACAACTTGTCGAGCTGCTTCAGATATCCCGCACGCCAATCCGCCAGGCACTGTTCAGGCTGCAGCAGGAGGGACTTGTTGAGGTGTTATTCCGTAACGGCTGGCGGGTGCCACCCATCGATTTTCGCCACTTTGATGCACTGTATGATTTTCGAATCCTGATTGAAATTGATGCTGTGCAGCGGCTGTGCGAGGATCGGTCCACCCTCTGCCCTTCAGAAAAAGCAAGACTGTTCGATGCGCTTTCATCGATCTGGCTGTCACCCAATCAACGGTTCGAAGATGGCCCGCGCGTCAGCCAGCTTGATGAATCATTTCACTGCACAATCGTCAGGGCAGCAGGCAACCCAGCGATCACACGTGCCCATCAGGAAATCACTGAGAAAATTCGCGTGATTCGAAGACTTGATTTCAGCCGCAATCCCCGAGTTGAGGCGACTTACAACGAGCATGCAAAGATCCTGAGAGCCATCCTCGACCGACGCAGCGATCAGGCCCGCATGCTCTTGAAAGCCCATATTGAAGCAAGCCAAATGGAAGTCAGAAAAATAACGCTGCACCAGCTCGAATCCTCCCGGCGAGACGCCGGATCGCTGATCAGGCAGGATGCGCTAGCAATATAAGCCCGGTGTTGATTTGATTCTCCGCTCTGCCCTCAGAGCTGATCCAACGCCGCCTTCAAGTGGCCGACCGTGCGCTCCGGGTTGTGGAGCTTGTCCAAACCAAAGAGTCCGATACGAAAGGTTCTGAAATCTGCAGGCTCATCACACTGAAGCGGTACTCCTGATGCCGTCTGCAACCCCAAGGCAATGAATTTCTTCGCACTCTGGATGTCTGGATCCTGGGTATAGCTCACGACCACCCCGGGCGCCTGAAACCCAGATGCGGCCACACTCTTATAGCCATAGGATTCCAGCAGGCTGCGCACCTGCTGGCCCAGGCTGATTTGCTGCTGCCGGGTTTTCTCAAAACCACAATCACGGGTCTCACGCATCACATCACGCAGACGCAACAAGGCATCGGTGGGCATCGTGGTGTGATAGACATGGGAGCCGGATTCATAGGTCTCCATCACCTGAAGCCACTTCTTGAGATCGCAGGCATAGCTGGAGCTGGTCGTCTGGTCAATCGCAGCCCGAGCACGCTCGCTGAGCATGACCATGGCACAACACGGTGAGCCACTCCAGCCTTTCTGTGGAGCAGAGATCAGCACATCCACGCCTGTGGCCCGCATGTCTACCCACATCGCACCGGAGGCGACACAGTCCAGCACAAGCAAGCCGCCGACCCCATGGATCGCGGCTGCGAGGCGGCTGAGATAGTCATCCGGCAGAATCATCCCCGCTGAAGTTTCGACATGCGGCGCAAAGACAACGGCTGGCCGCTCGCGGGCAATCAGCGCTTCCACTTCTTCAATCGGATATGGGACCCAGGCAGACTCCGAGGCCTCTGCAACACGCCGGGCCTTGAGCACAATGGCCTGATCGGTGATTGCGCCCATCTCGATGATCTGAGTCCAACGATAACTAAACCAGCCATTGCGAATAATCACAATTTTTTTATTCGTGGCGAACTGCCGGGCAACGGCCTCCATGCCGAACGTGCCACTACCCGGAACCAGAATGGCGGAATGGGCTGCATAGACCTCTTTGAGCATAGAGGAAATATCACAGACCACGCCTTGGAATCGTTTGGACATATGGTTCAGTGCACGATCCGTGTAGACCACTGAGAATTCAAGCAGTCCATCAGGATCAACGTCAGGCAACAGTCCGGGCATAGGGCTCTCCGATTAATGGGTTATCTGTTTCGATTTCAGCACCAAATCCAGCCATTTTCAAATCCCACCCTGAATAGGCCTGAGCAACCCGATAAAACCCCGTAAAATCAAGGTTTCAACAGGCAAGAGATCATCACAACACAAACGGGGAGTAGGCCATGCAGCAACAGGAGTTTCTTGCATCTATTCGACAGAATGGATTTGCCGATCCCGTTGAGTTAATTCGGGAAGCCAATGGTTTTCTGGATACGCACGAACACCCCTTTGAAGCCAGGGTGCTGGTGATTGATGGTCAGATCGAAATCGGGAGCAAACAATCCAGTCGCGTCTACCAGGCCGGAGAGACTTTCCATCTGGAGAAAAACGAGCCCCACTGGGAACGCTATGGCCCACAAGGCGTTCGCTATCTCTCGGCACGCAAAGATTAACCGCCCCCATCCGGGGATGCTTTTTACGCATGGGGCCGATCGGCCATGAACACGCGGTCCCACAGCATTCTTTTCATTACGCTCGCAGCATTCTGCAGCATGGCATCCATGCGGATCTCCGATCCCCTGCTGCCCGTCATATCGGCCGAGTTCAAGATTCCTACTGGCAGCGCTTCTGCAATCGTGGGTGCCTTTGCGATTGCCTACGGGTTTAGCCAGTTTCTGTTCGGCCCGATGGCTGACCGACTAGGCAAGCTCTATGTCATTGGCTGGGCACTCTTTCTCTCAGTGCTGGCAAATATCGGGGTGGCACTCTCGACTGACTTTGACGCGATCGTGTGGTGGCGCGGCGTCTCGGGGGCAACAACCGCGGGGGTTGTGCCCCTGGCCATGGCCTGGGTCGGTGAAACGGTGCCGTACGAAGAGCGTCAGCCCACCCTAGCGCGCTTTCTGTTTGGTGTGCTTGGTGGGACCATCGGAGGCCAGATCCTAGGCGGACTCTGCGCTGACTCCAGCAATTGGCGCATCGGCTTTTATGGCATTGCAGCCCTGTATCTGGCCAGCCTTGTACTTCTCATGGCCAGCGGTTCAGCCAAGCGTGCGGTTCGACCCGCCGATTCGGGAAACACACTCGGGAGCCAACGTCATTTCCGAAACGTGCTGTCCCAACGATGGTCACAGTTCATTTTGTTCGTCGTTGGGGTTGAGGGATTCTTGTTTTATGGTGCAGTGGTATTTATTCCCGCCTACCTCCACCTTGAACTCAGGCTCTCATTAACCGTTGCAGGTGTGCTGATGTCAGGGTTTGGCCTTGGTGGCCTGCTCTATGCGGGCACCGCACGCCGAATGTTGGCAAGGCTCGGAGAGACCGGCTTGGTAAAGGGTGGCGGACTGTTTTTAGGGTCCTCATTCATGCTTCTTCTGGTTACAGGACACTGGGTCTTCCCCGCCATTGCCATCTTCATCATGGGCCTGGGCCTTTACATGCTGCACAACACCCTGCAGACCCATGCCACCCAAATGACGCCAGAATCCCGGGGCACCGCCGTTTCCCTGTTCGCTTGCTCACTGTTCCTTGGGCAATCACTGGGGGTCAGCGGTGCTGGCTGGCTCATTGATCGAATCGGATTTGTGCCACTTTTCTGGATATCCGCCACGGGTTTACCATTGTTGGCGTTCTGGTTAAGTCACTATTTGAAGTCTCATCCGGTAAACCAGCCTTGACACATGCATCTCCTAATTGCCCCTCTACTGCTGAGTTTAGGCCTGCTGTGCCTGATGCCCATGGCGCAGGCCGCCTGCCAAGAACCAATCTTCACACCACCAGATCAAGTCAGGCTGACCTCTGACACTGTGCTGATCGTGACCCATGCCACATCGGCGCATGATCCCCGCTTTTCCACCAAGTTCGGCGTAGATACTGTGATTGACTTTGCCAAGAGCAAAAACATTCCGGTCATCTACCTTGTGGATGAGGGCCCACTGCGGCAGTATTTCATGGGTGACTGCGAGCCTACCTACTGGGTCAAGTCCATTGATGGCGAGGTACTGTTTAATGCGCCTGTTCAGCACATTTATTTGGCAGGTGGCCATGTTGAGCTCTGCCTCTCCCGTTCTGTTCATGACCTGATCTACCAGGCGGCCAAACGTCCCTTTCGGCGACTAGAGCTAACCTATGTCATGGATGCGATTTACTCCAATGGAAAAACCATCAGCGAATCCGATCCCTTCTATAAGGACTTCAGCTGGTTTCTGGGAATCATCGCCCATGGGCGTCCCGGCGGGGAGCAATGGCCAAAACTCAATCTACTGGAGGCCACTGGCGTGATCAAAACAATCGAAAATGATTACCGCTATCTGTCAGAACTCCTGCCGCACTGGGAAAGAACCTTCGGAAAGGATCACCGGATTGAACTGCAAATGAATAACCTTGCAACGCGCGTGCTGCAAGCGGGGGCAGGATTCAGGCCTCCGACAGTAAAGTTCCACTTCATCGATTCTGCGGATCTTCTCCAGTAGGCCCACAGCTTGAGCCCAACCCGCATCGTCTTGCTTGCCACCGGTTTATCTCTCGGACCAACGGTCTCGAACTCATTTGCACGCTTCGCTTATGCCTTGGTGCTGCCCGCAATGCGGGAGGATCTGGCATTCAATTTTTCGCAGGCAGGATTTCTCAATACCGCCAATGCCTTCGGTTATTTACTCGGGGCGATCCTGACCCGTCTGCTCGTAAATCAATGGGGCAATAAGAATCTTTTTCGCCACGGCATGATCCTGACGGCGGCCGCGCTGCTGTTGACCGGCTTGGTTCACGATCTTTGGGCCCTGGCCCTCTGTCGATTTGCGGGCGGTGTTGGCGGTGCTGCGGTGTTTATCTGCGGCGGGGTGCTGGCCGGCAATATCGTTGCCCACGATCCCAAGTGGAGTACCCGCTGCATCACACTGTATTTTGGTGGCGCTGGAATTGGATTAATGCTTTGTGGCGCCGTGATTCCTGCCTGGTTGGACCACACCGGCCCACCGGGATGGGCAGACATCTGGATTGCCATGGGGCTGACTGCAGCAGCAATGAGCGTGGCCTCACAAGTCTGTGTGGCCCAGATCGCCGAACCCAGCCATGCTTCGGGAAGTGCCGCCTGGCCGCTCAAGCCAATGCTGCCCGCATTTCTTTCCTATATCTGCTTTGGTCTAGGCTATATCGTGTACATGACCTTCATCATCGCCTGGGTCCGTTCACAGGGACTCTCGACGACTCAGGTCGCTGCGATGTGGTCGCTGCTTGGGCTCACCACCATCCTCTCGCCACTGGTCTGGTCTGGGCCGATGGCGAAGTGGAGAGGCGGAAGACCCATGGCTGCGGTGATGCTTACACTCGGTGTCGGTGCGGGACTGCCGATTGTGCCACTGCCACCAGAATGGCAGTTTTTCGGCATTCAATGTTCGGCAGCATTATTCGGGCTGGGCATGTTCAGCGCGCCGGCCTCCATCAGTACCCTGATCAAGCATTCACTTCCAAAACCCGCATGGGGGTCAGCGATGGCCACATTCACCATCGCATTTGGTCTCAGCCAAGTGGTTGCACCGCTAACCAGCGGGTGGATGGCAGACCTCAGTGGTTCGCTGCGCGGTGGACTCACCCTCTCGGCTGCCATCATCCTGATTGGTGTGGGCCTGGCCCTGCTGCAGCGGCCTCTCATCCACTTGAAGCACCAATAGCGATGCATTACTTTGGGAATTGTTCGGTATCAATCTCTTTTTGCGTAGGCGCGTTATAGCGCTCCCCAATAACGGTCTGGTTATTGATCAGCCGATCCAGTCGATTCATCACCTCAGCATTCAGGATGATGTTGGCCGCACCAAGATTGTCATCAAGATGTGATGTAGAGCGTGTGCCCGGGATCACCAGCATATCTTGGTAACGATTCAGAATCCAGGCGAGCGCCAGCTGCGGCAAAGAACAGCCGACCTCTGCAGCAATCACCCGATACTCAGACAATAGGGCAAGGTTGTGCGCGTAGTTTTCCGGCTCAAACCTGGGCATCTGAAACCGAATGTCACCGGGCTGTAATTGCTTGGCGGGATCAGTGAGTTCGCCTGCGAAAAATCCACGGCCCAAGGGACTGAAGGCAACAAACACCACGCCGAGTTCATGGCAAGTATCAATCACCGAGATCTCGGGTTCACGGGTCCAAAGCGAGTATTCATTCTGCACCGCCATGATGGGATGCACCTGCTGCGCACGGCGAATGGTATTGCCCGAGACCTCCGACAGACCGATGCCGCGAATCTTGCCCGCAGCCACAAGATCGGCAAGGGCGCCCACACTGTCTTCAATCGGCACATTGAAATCAAGCCGATGCAGGTAATACAGATCAATGACCTCGGTCTGCAGGCGTTTGAGCGCATCGTCGCAGGTGGCCTTGATGGTCTCCGGGCGCCCATCGATCACCCGTTTACCATTCACACCGGTCATGCCGCATTTGCTGGCCAGCACGAAACGATTGCGATGGGGTTTAAGAAAGCGGCCCAAGAGTTTTTCGTTTTCACCAAAACCATAGAGTGCTGCCGTATCGAAAAAATCCACACCCCGATCCAGTGCGTGGAGTAGTAGGCGGCCGGCCGCAGCTTCATCCGGGAAATGGCTGTAAGCATGGCTGACATTCATGCAGCCCAGGCCGATCGGCATGACCGAGAATGGCCCAAGGGGGCGTTGATTGCTCATAAAAACCTCCGCGCCTTTAGGTCAGCTGCTGCCCCAACTCGCCCAGCACCCGATAGCAATCCAGCACCTGATGCACAGATGCGTTGGGTTCGCGGCCCTCGCGGATGGCGGCGATGAACTCACGATCCTGCAACTCAATGCCATTCATCGAGACATCTACCCTGGAGACATCAATTTTTTCTTCTTTACCATTAAACAGATCATCGTAGCGGGCGATATAGGTGCCGGTATCGCCGATATAGCGAAAAAAGGTGCCCAGGGGGCCATCATTGTTAAACGACAACGACAGCGTGCAGATCGCGCCATTGGCAGCTTTCAATTGAATCGACATATCCATGGCGATTTTCAGCTCAGGGTGCATCGGCCCCTGAATCGCATTGGCCTTCACAATCGGCGAGCCGGTCTGATAGGCAAAGAGATCCACCGTGTGGGCGGCATGGTGCCAGAGCAGATGGTCTGTCCAGCTGCGTGGCTGGCCCAAGGCATTGATATTGGTGCGCCGGAAAAAATAAGTCTGTACATCCATCTGCTGGATGTTGTACTCACCCGCGCTTATCTTGTGATGGACCCACTGATGGCTGGGATTAAAACGCCGGGTGTGACCCACCATGGCCACCAGGCCTGTTTCCTTCTGCATGCGCACCACCTCCTGGGCGTCAGCCCAGGAATCGGCCAGGGGGATTTCCACCTGAACATGTTTACCCGCTTTTAGGCACTGAATGGTTTGTGCAGCATGAATCTGAGTGGGCGTACATAAAATCACCGCATCCACATCAGGACGTGCAAGTGACTCGGCCAGATCCGTAGTGACATGCACCGCGCCATATTTGGCGGCGACCTCTTTGGCCTGGTCCAGATTGCGGCCAATCAGGGACACAATGTTCACGCCAGGAATATTTTTTAAGGCATCCAGATGCTTCTGACCAAACGCGCCTGGGCCTGCCAGGGCGATGCCAACGGGTTTGTTCATATCAGTTGTTCTCCAGAATGAGATGGCCAACCGCGGTGTTAGAGGCAGGCACATGAAAGAATCGATGTCGAACAGTTGGCTTGGCACCACCAGCGATATCGGCCATGGCACCGCGGGCAATGAGCCACATCACCAATTCAATGCCCTCGGAGCCCGCCTCACGCACATATTCAATATGGGTCACTTGCGAGAGCGTTGCGGGATCATCGATCAGGCGATCCAGAAAGCGGTTATCCCACGCTGCATTGATCAGGCCCGCGCGGGCGCCCTGGAGCTGATGGCTCATGCCGCCCGTGCCCCAGATCTGAACATTGAGATCTTCATCAAAGGATTCGATCGCCTTGCGGATGGCCTGGCCCAGCATGAAACAACGTCTGCCGGAGGGTACCGGGTATTGAACAACGTTCACCGCAAACGGAATCACCTTGCAGGGCCAGGCCTCGGGCTGACCAAACATCAGAGATAGCGGCACCGTGAGTCCATGATCGACATCCATCTTGTTGACCAGGGTGAGATCAAAGTCATCCTGAATGACCGATTGGGCAATATGGGAAGCCAACTCCGGATGGCCATGCACCATGGGCACGGGCCTGGGGCCATAGCCCTCATCTGCGGGCGTGAATTGCGCCGCCGTGCCCAGCGCAAAGGTGGGAATCAGCTCCAGTGAAAACGCGGTGGCGTGATCGTTATAGACCAGAAAAATCACATCGGGCTTTTGGGCCTTGATCCACGCCTTAGAGAAGTCATAGCCGGCGAATACCGGTTTCCAATAATCTTCCGTAGTCTTGCCCATATCGATCGCCGCACCGATGGCGGGTACATGCGATGTATAAACAGAAGCGGTAATGCGGGCCATTTAGAGACTCCCCTTTTGTTGTGCCCTGCCCGCGCTGCCCTGAGGCTGGCGGTGGGGCTGGGCATCGCCGTCTTCGCCCAAATAACGATTGCCATCGGGCGATCGGCCGCCACGAATCATCATGTCGCGGTATTCCTGCTCAGTCATGCCGGTCATGCTGCCAGCCATCTGCTGAAAGCTCTTGCCATCCGTAGCACCAATTTTTGCAAGGAAATAAATGTTGCCGCCCAGACGAATGCACCAATTCAGGTCGCGCGCCAGCACGGCCTGCTTTTGTTCCTCCGTCATGGGCCATTCATCCAGATAAGCCCGCTCGTTGGCTTTGAAGCGCTCGCGATTCTCTGCCTTCATGAGCGACATACAGAATTGATTCAGCCAATAGCCCTTGCGAGATTGGTCAGCATCAAAGATCGTGGTGCCGGGAATATCAAGGTAGGGTTTTTTCAAGGCCATGATTTAACACTCCTGGGGCCAATACAGACGCATGGGGTTGTCAATGAGCAGCTTGCGCTGCAGCTCTGCTGTGGGTGCGATATGGGGAATGAAGTCCACCAGCAGGCCATCATCGGGCATGTGGTCTTTCAGATTGGGATGGGGCCAGTCCGTCCCCCAGAGTACCCGATCGGGAAACTCCTGTACCACCTTGCGGGCAAAGGGCACCACATCACGATAAGCAGCCTGCTCCCCATTTAAGGCTGGGGGGCCCGAGACGGAGAGCCGCTCGGGGCAGCTGACCTTGCTCCAGACATTGGCATGCTCGCGCATGAATTTCAAAAACAGGCTGAACTCGGGGCCATCAATCGGCTTCGTCACATCGGGCCGACCCATGTGATCAACGACCACCGTGGTGGGCAGTGCGGTGAAGAAATCCCAGAGTTCGGGCAGATCCACGGCTTCAAAGTAGATCACCACATGCCAGTTCCACTTGGCAATGCGGCCTGCGATTTCCATCAGCTCATCCTTAGGCGTGAAATCTACGAGCCGCTTCACAAAATTAAAACGCACACCACGCACACCCGCATCGTGCATGGCCTGCAATTCCGCATCGGTCACACTACGGCGGACCGTGGCCACACCCCTTGCCCGACCACCGCTATGAAGCAAGGCATCCACCATGGCACGGTTATCGGCACCGTGGCAGGTGGCCTGCACCACAACATTGCGCGCAAAGCCAAGATGATCACGCAGAGCAAAGAGCTGACCCCTTGATGCATCACAGGGGGTGTACTTGCGCTCGGGCGCATAGGGAAAAAGAGCGCCAGGGCCAAAGACATGGCAGTGGGCATCGACCGCGCCAGCGGGCACCTGGAATCGCGGCACCGAGGGGCCGTGGTACCAATCCAGCCAGCCCGGCGTTTTTTGAAATTCAGTCGACATATTTCAGCCCCGCTTTCTCCAAGGCCTCGCGCATTTTGTACATGTCCAGGCCGAGCACACCGGCAGCAAGCTTGGCGCGTTTCTCACCTTCATTGGCCTCGCGCGCAGCGGCGGCGTCGGCCACCTGCTGAGCGATGGCCGCAGGCACCACCACCACGCCATCATCATCGGCAACAATCGCATCACCCGGGTTGACCAGGGCGCCCGCACAGACCACTGGCACATTGACCGAGCCGATAGTGGCCTTGATCGTGCCCTTCGCACTCACTGCTTTGCTCCAGACCGGGAAATGCATCTGGGTGAGCTCGCGGGTGTCACGCACACCGGCATCGATCACCAGCGCCTTGGCGCCGCGTGCTTTAAACGAGGTCGCCAGCAGATCACCAAAGTATCCATCGGTGCATTCTGCAGTGATGGCCGCCACCACGATATCGCCGGGCTGAATCTGCTCGGCCACCACATGCATCATCCAGTTATCCCCAGGGTGCAGCAGCACGGTGACCGCTGTGCCAGAGACGGGCTCGCCGGAATAGATCGGCCGCATATAGGGCTTCATCAGCCCCACCCGGCCCATGGCCTCGTGCACGGTGGCAGAACCAAATCGGCCGAGCTGATCCACTGCCGCACGATCCGCCCGCGTGATGTTGCGTTTCACGATTCCAAGATTGTTCAGACTCATATGCTTGTGTTCCCTTATCTTGTTGGTTGGTAGGCCAACTTCAGCGGCCCTTGGCCTTCAGTGCCGCATCCAGGCGTGAATAGACCCGGCGGGCGTTGCCTTCAAAGATCATGTGTTTTTCCTCTGGCGACAGGCTGGAGGCATCGATGTAACGCTTGGTGTCATCAAAGTAGTGGCCGGTCGTGGGGTCAATGCCTCGCACCGCGCCGATCATCTCGGAGGCAAACAGCACATTTTTCACTGGAATCACCTTGGTCAACAGATCAATGCCCGGCTGGTGATAGACACAGGTGTCAAAAAAGATGTTGTTTAACAGGTGTTCATCCAACAGCGGTTTTTTCAGCTCCTGCGCCAGGCCCCGATAACGGCCCCAGTGGTAAGGCGCTGCGCCGCCGCCATGCGGGATGATGAATTTCAGGCCGGGGAAGTCTTTGAACAGATCACCGGTAAGACACTGCATAAAGGCCGTGGTATCGGCATTGATGTAATGTGCCCCCGTGGTGTGAAAACAGGCGTTGCAGCTGGTGCTGACATGAATCATGGCGGGAATATCATGCTCCACCATCTTTTCATAAATCGGATACCAATGCCGATCAGTCAGCGGCGGGCTGGTCCAGTGGCCGCCAGAGGGATCCGGATTGAGATTGATCGCCACAAAACCATAATCTTTCAAGCATTTCTCCATTTCCGGAATGCAGGTCTTGGGATCAACCCCCGGCGACTGCGGCAGCATGGCCGCACCGATGAAATGATCAGGAAAAAGCTGGCTCACCCGATAGCAAAGCTCATTACAAATCGCCGCCCAGGTCGAGGAGATGTTGAAATCCCCGATATGGTGGGCCATGAAGCTTGCCCGCGGACTAAACACAGTGAGATCGGAGCCGCGCTCTTTCATCTTGGCCAACTGGTTCAACTCAATGGTTTCGCGCAGCTCGTCATCGCTGATGTTCAGCTCTGAGACCTTGGGCATGCTGGATGGGTCCTTGATGCCCGCGATCTGCTTGTTGCGCCACTCCTCAAGCGCCTTGGGTGCAGTGGTGTAATGGCCATGAATATCGATGATCAGCGGTTTTTTGGAACTCATGGTCGTCCTTTTTTGTTGTGAGTTAAGCGGGGCTCATGCCCTGTTCTGTAATGGCCGCCTTGGCCTGCGAAGACGTCATGTATTCGAGTACGGCACGGGCCTGCAATTGATGTTCGGGGTCCGCACATCGCGCGGCAATGGCACCGGAAAAAATCGTCTCAATCTGCACCGCGGAGGGCAGCGGGCCAACAATCGTGATCCCCGGCACATGCAAGAGTTCCGAGCGCTGCTGAAAACCAAGCGCCACCTGGCCATTGGCCACCATCTGGGCTACCGGCACGCCCGGGGGTGCCTGCATCAACTTGACTTGAATACGCTGCAGAATTCCCCACCGCTCGAACAATGCCAGAAGCGCCGTGCCACTTGGTCCTGTTGAATAACCGATTGAATCTGCTGACAGGACTGCGGACTTCAATGCCGCCTCAGTGGAGATATCCGGCAGCGGTCGGCCCCGGCTGACCGCGACAGCGACATCTGATCGCATCAGGGCCTTGATCGTGCCCGACATGATGTGGCCCTGGGCCTGCAGTTTGGCAAGTGCATCGCTTGCCAGAAACACCAAATCGAAATGCTCACCCAACTGAACGCGCTTGGCTGCATCCACCCCACCCACGGAAGTGATCTGAATCTGCTGGCCACTGACTGCCTGCCACCGATCAGAAAGATGGGCCAGCACCTGGCGCGTGGCCATCGATGAGATGCCAGTCAGACAGGTGCGATCAGAAGCCATAGAAGCTAAGCAGACAGTGCACTGTGGCGAGGTGAATGGGGCGCATCCTCAGACAGCCTGCTGCTGCAAGAGACTGTTTAAAGCAAAGCCCTCATCTGCAGCCTGCTGTGGTGTTGGACTGAGATGCTGATCCAAGAGCTTGCGGCCCGCCATATGATCCTGCGGCCGATTCAGGCTATCCATCCCGATCATTACCCCCTGGCGGTAATAGAAAATAGAACACTTGTATCCTGCCTGGTCGCCACGAACAATGGCCTGATCATGGCCAGCAGATGTGCCCACCATCTGTAATTTGACATCGTATTGATCCGACCAGAACCAGGGGGCAGCAATGAATGGTTTTTCCTTGCCCATGATGGCGGCAGCCGCCGCCTTGCCCTGCTCCACCGCGTTTTGCACAGACTCAAGGCGACGCAGACTGCCATCGTCCAGGCGCATGGCCGCGCAATCACCGCTGGCAAAAATAAAAGGATCTGAAGTGCGACCACAGGCATCCACAATGATGCCGCCCTCGCAGGCAAGGCCTGCCGCAGCGGCAAGCTCCTGATTCGGCAAGACACCAATTCCCACCACCACCAGGTCAGCCTTCACGGTTCCGCCATCAGCCAGTGTGACGCCGCTCACCCGGCCATTGGCTGAGGTAAATCCGGTGACCTTGACGCCAAGTTTTAACGCCACGCCATGCTGGGTATGCAGGGTCACATAAAGCGCTGAGATGATCGGCGACACTGCACGGGCCATCAGGCGATCTGCGGCCTCCAGCACGGTGACGGTTTTTTCCTTTTTTCTCGCCACGGCAGCAAATTCCAAGCCGATAAATCCACCGCCGATGACCACGACATCCTGCGCGGTATTGAGCGCCTCACTGATGCGCGTGCAATCGTCCAGGGTGCGCAGTCCAAACACCCCCTGCAGATCAGCGCCGGGCAGTGGCCTGACACGGGCACCGGTAGCGATCGCCAGTCGGTGATAGGGCAGGCTGCTGCCATGGCTAAAGTGCAGGGTCTTGGCTGCAGGATCAATCCGCTCTACGCGGATTCCAGTGCGCAGGGTGATGTTCTTGCGCGCCAGCACCTCAGGAGTGCGCATGGTGAGCTGCTCAGCGGAAGACTCTCCCAAAAGATAGGCCTTAGAAAGCGGGGGCCGGTGATAGGGCGCCACGGGCTCTTCCCCCAGCATGATGACATCGCCCTCCCAGCCTTCGGCGCGAAGCGCCTCTGCCACCTGCAAGCCCGACTGGCCTGCACCAATGATCACGATGGGCGCGCTCATGATGCACGCTCAGATCTGCGATTCGGGCATGCGCACCACAATGCCAGCGAGTTCATCCGACATCTTGATCTGGCAAGACAGGCGACTGTTGGGCCGAATCTCTGCTGAGGCATTTTGCAGCATATCCAACTCGCCCTGCTCTGCCGGTGGCACCTTGTCGAGATGGGATTCCACATAACAGTGGCAAGTCGCACAGGCGCATGAGCCACCGCATTCGGCCTCGATGCCTTCAACGCCATTGCTGGTGGCGGCCTGCATCAGGCTCCATCCATTGGGCACATCAACCGTTACCTCATTGCCCGAAGGTTCAATATAAATCACTTGCGGCATGTCATCTCCTTTAACGAAATCAGTGGACCTTCGCCAGGTCCAGACGCATGGGGCTGCGGAATGTCGATGAAGGCATCCAAGGCAGCTGATCAGCGACCCGACGATAATCAGGCACCACCTTGTGGAACTCCTCCATTGCCGTCTTCACCGACAGCCGCGCAATCACAGTGCCCAGGCAGGCATGAACGCCACCGCCAAAGCCCAGATGTCCTTTGGGTTTACGCGTGATGTCATACACATCGGCATTGGGAAACTGACGTTCATCACGGTTGCCCGATCCATAGGCCAGACAGACAAAATCGCCGGCCTTCATTGTCTGACCATGGAGCTCCAGATCTTTCTGCAGGCAGCGACGGAAGCGCTGGGCAGAGGTATTGAATCGCAACGATTCCTCAATGGCATCGGCAAGCAAGGCCGGATTGGCCACGCACTGGCGACGGGCCTCAGGGTGATCCGCCATGTTGTAGGCAAACATGGCCATAAAGCCGCCGAGAGACTCCACACCGGCCATAATTAGGGTGGTGGTCGTGAGCAGCACTTCACGCTCGTCGAGCCGGTCGCCATCGATCTCGGCCGTTGAGAAATGAGAAATCAAATCGTTTTGCGGATTCTTGCGACGCTCAGCAATCACGCTGGCAGCGTATTCCTGCATCCAGTTATATGCCGCAAGATGCTCCGGCCCCTTGGCCCGGGTCACGGGATCAGACTGCACCATCATCACGGCTTTTTCACGTGCAATGGCCTCATCACCGCTGGGAAGGCCGAGTGCCGCCCAGAGGACCTTCACCGTGAACTTGGATGAAAAATCGGTAATGAAATCAAACTGATCCTGATCGGCCAGCGGCGCGGCGGTCTGACGCGCGATCTCACGAATGGGATCGGCCAGGCCTTCAAGATTTCGGCGCATAAACGCATGCTGAATCAGGCCACGCAGGCGATCATGGCGCGGGGGATCGGTTGTGCCCAAGGTATTGCCCGCCCGATTCGGCAACTCGGTCATGAGATTGCCCTTGGCTGATGAAAATGTCTGCCAATCATTGAGCGCAGTCACGATATCGGCATAGCGCGACAGCACCCACATATTGGCCTCCTTGCTCCAGAAGGCAGGATGCTGTTCGCGCAGGGTTTTATAAAACGGAAATGGGTCTGCATCTACAGCCGGAGAATAGGGATCGAAACTGAACATGGTGGTCTCCTCTTGGCATTGTTGTGATCAATCGCGACTCCCGGCGTGACGGGTCGGCAGGCTTCAGTTACAAGACTATCCCGCAAGGCCCCGAGGCCCCATGGACAATCGTGGCGAAAACTTGTACTTTTCTTGCAAGAAATAGGGATGTAACGCCACTATATTGGTGTGCACTTGCAAAAAAATCACAAATCCAGGCCCCATCAGACCGTCCTGACACCGACCTTTGCCCTCTACGGCGAGGCCCAATCCGCGGTCAGCCCGGAATTCATTCACATTGAGGAAATCTCCGCCCGAAGCGCGGCGCGCAATTGGCAGATCGAGTCTCATACCCACGAGGGTCTGCTGCAGTTTCTGTTTATTTTTTCTGGTGCGGCTCGGGTCAGGCTTGATGATGAAGAGTGGAACTTGGAATCCCCCCTGGCCGTGGTCATTCCTCCCCACGTGATCCATGCCTTCAAGTTCATGCCAGGTACCGAGGGTTATGTCTTGACGCTGGATGCCGACGGATTGGCAAGTCAAGCCGAGGACAAGGCCCGCATGTTTTCTGTGCTGCATAGCCAGGCTGATGTCATCGCACTCAGTACCAATGGGCAGACGGCTGTCCGTATTCGCAGCCTCTTAGAACAAATCGAGGCCGAATTCCGCTCCCCAGGGGCCGCCAGCACACGTCTGTTTGTGTGGCTTGTGCGATCACTGATGTTACTCCTGGTCAGAGAACGAATGCGCTCAGAACAGACGGACAACGATCATGTGAAGGGACTGGTTGACCAGTTTCGCGACTTGGTCGAGCAGCATTACACCGCGCATTGGTCTGTTGAGCACTATGCTCGTGCACTCAACCTCACCGAGGGTCGACTGAACCGACTCTGCCAACGGGTCTGCGGCCAGACAGCATTCGGGGTGATCCAGGCCCGGCTATTGTTAGAGGCGCGCAGAAAGCTGATCTATACCGGCACGTCGGTTACCCAACTCGCCTACGAGCTTGGGTTTTCAGATCCCGCCTATTTCTGCCGATTTTTCAAAAAGTGCACCGGCCTTGCACCAAGCCGCTTTCGGACCCATGGTGCGAAGACCAACGCGGAAAGCGCGAATTAATTTCTCAAGCGGCAAGATGTGTTTTATCACTAGAGTAAATCGGCGCGTAAAAATCATTGGTTTCTTGACTTAGAGCATGACTGCAGCATTGACACCCCCGGGGCTGCAGACAAAAATCAACGCTCAAAGGAGACGCCCATGAGCCAAGCCAACAACGCCCCCATCCAGGATTTTTCAGAGTGCCATGCGGGCATCCGAAAAAAACTCGACATGCTGGGAGAACTCCCCGCCTTGCTCGCGCCTGCCGCACGCGCCCGTGAAGTTGCCGAGACCACGCTGGAGTTTTTTCGCGAAGCGATCTTTGAACATCATCTAGATGAGGAGCGGGAGCTGTTTCCCGCCGTGCTCGATAACGCCCAGAAAGGCGAGGAATACGATCGCGCCAGGGCCATAGTGAAACAACTCACCGAGGAACATCGTGAAATCGAACGGCTATGGAAAAGCCTGGAGTCAGGATTAAAGAAAGCCGCCAAAGGCCATGCCACCGATATCAATGTCGAAGATATTGCGCGCATGGTGCGCCAATACAAGGCCCACGCACAGTTTGAAGAGACAGAATTTCTGCCGCTATCGGAAAAAATCCTTGGCCGTAATTCCGACAAGATGATGGCACTGGGTATGGCCCTGCATATGCGTCACACCAAGCTCAGCATCCCGGAATACATTTAATTCAATGCCAACGCGGGACCTTCAACAACAGGTCCCGTTAGTGGCGATGCTCCGAAGCGAGAAATCGGGGTACGACCCAGAGTCCTGCAAACATCAAGAGCATGCACCAGAAAGCGATTGCCCAGGCATAGGCCCGCACGCCAAAATCAAGCATCACTGACAGATATAACCCTGTCAGCACCCCTGCAAGCGCCATCAGTAGTCCCACCCATGAAGAGGCTGTACCCGCCTTTTCGGGAAAGAGGCCCGGCGCTGCTGCATTGCTACAAGGCTGGTGAAACCCGTGCGCAAAACCAAACAGCATTTGTATGGCAAGCACTGCAGCGACCGAACGGATCTCGAACATGCCCACGACAATCGCCCAGAATGCTGTGGCCAGGGACACAATGCAACCTAACTGCACAGTGCCCAATAGGCCCCGACGGGGGATGAGCCTGCGGCACACCAGTGTGCCCAACAAGTAACTCAGTGACCCCATCGCGATCGCGATGCCGAATCCAGTGGCAGAGACTTCCAGAAATTTCAGAAAAATAAATGGCCCGCCGGAGAGCACGACAAAAAGTCCACCATAGCTGCTCAATGCCACAAGTGACCAGGCAAGAAAGCCGCGATGGGTAAGAATCTCGGTGTAGTTCGCTTTTAAACCCCGCCAGTGGGTAGCGCGCACATCCTTTGCCACAATCGTTTCCGGCACCGCACGCCAGACCATCACCCAGCCCAGCACTCCGGCTGCTGCAATGGCCACGATATTGGCCCGCCAGCCCCAGATATCGGCCAGCACGCCCCCGAGCAGTGGGCTGATAATGGCAATCACGCCAAGACCTGAGAGCCCACGGGCCAACACCTGGGCACCATGCCGTGTTTCATAGAGATCACGCACCATGGCCCGCGCGCAGACCACCGAGGCACCCAAGGCCGCGCCCTGAATCACGCGAGAGAGCAGCAACACTTCCATCCGATCTGCCAATGCACCAATCAAGCCACTGACCACAAAGAGCATCAACCCCCACAGCAGCACCGGCCTTCTGCCCACGCGATCAGACAGGGCGCCCCAGACAAGTTGCCCAAGGCCAAAAGAGATCATGGCGCCGAACATGGTGGCCTGAATCAGGATGCCCGGCGCACTGAACTCCTGGCGAATTGCGGGCATGCCTGGAATAAACAGATCGGTAAGCACCGGCTGAAGCCCAAGAAGTACAGATAAGAAAAGCGCCACCCGGGCCGCGCTTAAGCCCTGCGCGGAATTAACGGAGGTCTCCCGATTGGCGTGTCATGCGGCGGAACGATTCATGGCAAATCCCAGCCGATGTGAGATCTGATCGGCAGCACGCTTAACCGACTGCGCCATCGGACCATCCAGTTCGGCATCAAATATCTCGGCAGGGCCGAGTGCCGTGATGGCCAAGGCCAGTGCGCCAAACTGATCAAACGCCGCGGCACTGATGGCATGAATACCTGGAATCGGCTCACCAATGGCCTGGGCCATGCCGTGGTGCCGGATCCGATCAATTTCTTTTGCAGGCACCACCAGATCAATGGCCTTACGGCCATGGGGCACACGGTCTCCGAGCGCCAATCCACGTAGCGTTGCAAGCTTATCGGCCGGCATAAACGCGGCAAAGACTTTTCCAGTAGCAGTACGTGGTACCGACATGACCGTGCCCACACGCATATTCACGTGAATGGGTTGATGTGACTCGATCATACGCACGACCGTGGGCCCAAGATTGCCCCAGACTGCGATCACCACGGATTGTTCGATCTCTTCAGCGAGTTGCTCCGCAATTGGCCCTGCAATCTTGAGTGGATCAAGTTGATTGAGGCAACTCAATCCCAGCTGCAAGGCCGCAGGACCCAGCCGATAGTGGCCTGTTTGACTGTCCTGCTCAATCAGGCCGAGCCGGCCAAAGCTCACCAGATAAGGATGGGCCTTGGAAGGTGTCATATCAGCAGACTGGGCAAGATCTTTCAGGCTCATGGGCCGCGACTGCAAGGCCAGAGCATTGAGCAATTTGCCGCCAATCTCAATAGACTGGATAGAACGTTTGTTGTCTGATTCGCTCACGGCGCTGCCTTACTGTGTGGCCGCCACAATGGTGCCCACACACTCGCCAAGACCAATGCGCACTGCATTGTCAGACGCACAGAAGGCTTTCAGGGTCACGGCATCACCATCTTCAAGAAAGGTGCGGGTCTCGCCACTCGCAAGTGTGATCGGCTGCTTGCCACCAAGAGTGAGCTCCAACAGTGAGCCTGCCTCAGAAGGCTGCGGGCCAGACATGGTGCCACTACCCATCAGATCGCCAGGCTGAAGATTGCAGCCATTGCTTGCGTGATGCGTGAGTATCTGGGCCATGGTCCAATAGGCGTAACGCAGATTGCTCTTTGACAGCAGCTGAGGCGGCTGGCCACTGGCACGCATCTTCGCAGTCTGCAGATAAAACTCCAACACCATGTTGATGCCACCACGCTGCTCATTTACAGTGCTCGTGATATAGGGCAGGGTCTTGGGATCGGTCGCTGGCCGCTCATAGGGCACACGGAAGGGCTCAAGCGCCTCCTTGGTGACAATCCATGGCGAGATGGTCGAGGCAAAGTTCTTGGCAAGGAAAGGTCCCAGGGGCTGATATTCCCAGGCCTGAATATCACGGGCAGACCAGTCATTCAGAATACAGACGCCAAATAAATGGTCCTCGGCCTGCGCCATCGGAATCGGACTTCCCAGGGCATTGCCGACAGCCACAAATCCGCCGACCTCCAATTCAATATCGAGCCGCCGACAGGGCCCAAATTCCGGCGGTGATGATTCCGTTGCGGCCTTCACCTGGCCCACCGGGCGCACCACCCGCTGGCCACTCACACCAATCGAAGAACCACGGCCGTGATAGCCGATGGGCACCCATTTGTAATTCGGCAGCAGCGGCGCATCTGGCCGAAAGAGTTTGCCCACCGCAGTGGCATGGTGAATGGATGCGTAAAAATCGGTGTAGTCGCCAATCGTGCACGGCAGCTGCATCTCGGCCTCTGACTGGGCCACCAGTGCAGGCGCAAGGCGCGCGGCATCGGGTGATCCCGCCGCAAGCCAGCCCGTGAGCTTGGCCCGAAATGCCTTGCGTGCGGCTGGCCCCATGGCCATAAAGCCATTCAGATTGCCATCGACCAGGGCCGAGGGCACAGCATCACGGCCGACAATCTCGGCAAGCCGTGCGCAATCCAGAATGTGATCACCAATGGCCACACCGATTCGTACTGATTCGTTGCTGCCCCTGCGGCGAAACGCGCCATAAGGCAGATTCTCAATGGGGAAATCGATAGCAGCCCGGTTAGCACTCTCTACCCAGCTACCCTGGGTTTTTTTTCCTGTCACGGTCATCGTCCTTTATTGAAAAGAACCATCGTGCATCCAGCGGGCATGCTCAGGCGCTTTTTTGGTCTTGGCCCACTCGTTGAGCATGTCCCACTTCACGCGATCCAACTCCTGCATCATCTCGGGCGTGCCGGTGTTCACGGCCAGCTCCAGGCGGTGGCCATTGGGGTCGAAGAAATAAATGGATTTAAAAATGGTGTGATTGGTGGGACCGACCACCTCGATACCATCGCGCTCAAGGCGCTCTTTGGCAGCGAGTAATGTCTCCATGCTGTCGACCTCCAACGCGAGATGCTGGACCCAATTCGGGGTGTTCATATCGCGCGACATTTCGGGACTGTTGGGCAGCTCGAAAAACGCCAGGATATTGCCGCCACCTGCATCCATGAAAATATGCATATAGGGATCGGGCGCCTTGGTCGAGGGCACTTCGTTTTCAGCGATCGCCAGCACAAAGTTCATGTTCAGGTATTTCTGATACCACTCAACGGTCTGCTTGGCATCTTTACAGCGATAGGCCACGTGATGGATTTTTGATAATTTCATAATCGTCTCTCTTGTGATTCAGTAACGGGCCACGGAATCATGCGCAAGCTGTAACGCCTGGCGCAATACCCGCAGATCGCCGATATGGTTGGATAGAAAAAGCACCAGTTTCGCGTTTAACTCGTGGCTCTGAGCATCTGTAAGGCCCTCATGGGCTGAAATCAGTGCCTCGTAGAAATCATCGCCGGGGCTGAATTCGCGAAAGACAGGCTTATCGAACTCTGTGAAATTGGGCTCTGTGATCAGATGCATCTTTTGTCTCCTTTGGCCTTAATTACAGGTGGCACGGGCCAATGCAGCGCGCAAGGCGGTCGCATCCAGATTGCGCCAACGGGCAGCCACATGTTGATCGGGCCGAATCAGATAGGCAGTGCCATGCTTGGCATCGTAGCGTTCACGAAAGCGGCCATTCACATCGACCAACACCTTGACGTTGCCTTCACAGGCTTTTGCCACAACAGCATTGGCCGCAATCACAATGGGTGCAACCGGGATGCCGTTGACTTTCACCGCACTGATCTGAGCCAGCATATCTGTCGCGAGCGCTGTCTGGTCAGCGTAGATCAAGACTGTGAAGCGATCACCCACCTGCCGTAGCAGCCAGCCCGACTTTCCCTGAACCGTCACAGGCGCATCATCCATCGGCGCTCCGGGAATCATCTTTCCGGAGAAACTCTCCTGGTCTGCCGTATTCAGGCTAGAGCTGTAGAGAAAAGACGGGACCGAGAGTCTTCCTGAATTCACCAGTGCGCGCGCAAAGCGGTGCTGCCTTGCCAAATCCAGAACTGCATTGCGAAACATCTTGCTTACTGCCGACTTGGGCGTGATGAAATCGGTGGAGCGGGTCGAATTCATGATGTTCTCATCGGCCGCATAGGCCCGCTCCTCGTTGTAGGACTCCAACAACCGGTCCGGTGCCTGGCCTTCGATCACCAGCTTTAATTTCCAGGCCAGGTTATCGGTATCCTGCAGGCCAGAGTTCGCGCCGCGGGCACCAAAGGGCGAGACCTGATGGGCTGCATCGCCCACAAAAAATACACGCCGATGACGGAAATCCTTCATGCGTCGACACTGGAATGTGTACACACTCACCCACTCAAGATCAAAGGCATGCTGCTCGCCCAGCATGGCCTTGATGCGGGAAATGACTTTCTCTGGTTTCTTTTCCTCCTCGGGATCGACATCCCAGCCCAGCTGGAAATCAATCCGCCAGACATTGTCGGCCTCGCGGTGCAGCAGCACGGACTGATTGGGATGAAAGGGCGGATCGAACCAGAACCAGCGCTCAGCTGGAAAGTCGGCCTTCATCACGACATCGGCAATCAGGAAACGGTCCTGAAAGACCTTGCCCTCGATATCAAGTCCCAGCAGCCGACGTATGCCTGATCGGGCGCCATCGCCCACAATCAGCCAGTCCACATCTACGGTGTAGTTGCCATCGGCAGTCTCGACGGTAATGGTTGATCCATCATCACGGGCCTCCACAGCGGTGACTTTGTTTTGCCAGCGAATCTCGAGATGTGGCAGCTCACCTGCGCGCTTGAGAAGAAACTCCTCCAGGTAGTACTGCTGCAGGTTGATCATCCCTGGACGCTCGTGGTCGGGCTCGGGAAGCAGATTGAAAGAGTAGACCTCTTCATTGCCATTAAAAGTCCGACCGACATTCCACGACACACCCTTATCCACCACCATCTGTCCTGCGCCGATACGATCAAGCACTTCAAGCGCCCGCTTGGCATAGCAAAGACCGCGCGAACCCAGGGATACGGTGTTGTCGTCATCCAGCAGCAGCACATCCAGTCCCTGCTGGGCGAGATCAATGGCCATGGCCAGGCCCACGGGGCCTGCGCCCACCACCACGATGCGGCGGGAGATGCGCTGGCCGATTTCAGTCGGACAGCGATATGCAAACTTTGGATAGGTGTAAGTCGAAAGCATGGCCGCCTCCCTACTGCTGCAGGGCGTGCCACATTTCCTGGTCACGCTGGGCCGTCCAGATGCGGGGATGTGCAATGCCACTGGCCTCATCAAAAGCACGGGTCACATCAAAAGGCAGGCAGTGCTCATAGATAAAGACATTGGCAAACTTGGGATCCATCTTGGAGCGAACATGGGCCATGGTGGCCTTGAGATCCATGCCTGCCTTTACGGCCTCTTGTGCGGACTGATAAAGCGTTGAAACAAAATCACGGGTATAGGCCAGACCTTGACGCACCTCTGCCGCATTTTTTAATGCGGGGCCACGCCCAGGCACCAGTTTCTCGGCATTCAATTTGCCCAAGTTATCCAGCGTGGCAGGCCAGTCGGCCAAGTGTGCATCACCGGTGTAGCAGGCTGCATCGAACTCCACGAGGTCGCCAGAGAACAGTACTTTCTCATTGGGCAGCCAGGCGATGGTGTCGCCCTTGGTGTGACCGCGGCCGAGCTGCTTGATCTGAACTTCCAGCTTGCCCATCCACAGCGACATCTCGCCGGTGAACGTCATGGTGGGCCAGGTCAGGCCCGGCACAGACTCCACCGCCTGAAACAGACGCGGAAAACGGCCAATCTCCGAATCCATATCCTGCTGGCCACGCTCCACAATCAGGTCGTAGGTGTCACGGCTGGAGATGATCTGCTCAAGGCCTTCACGCTGATAGCCCGACGCACCCAGCACGCGCACCGCGTGATAGTGGGTAAGCAACACGTATTTAATTGGTTTGTCGGTCACCGTGCGGATCTTTTCTATCACCCCCTGGGCCATCACGGGTGTAGCGGTGGCATCGATGATCATGACCGAGTCATCGCCGATGATGATGCCGGTATTCGGGTCGCCCTCGGCGGTATACGCCCAGGCATGCTCCGAGAGTTGCTCAAAGCTGACCTTTTTCTCCTCCAGATCCGCCTGGGAAGCGAATTTTTTCGTTGTCATATCAGACCTCCTCCGTTGAACAGGATTCAGTTTAGACAAATGGATTTGATATTGTCAAATACTATTTGGGGGTGGCGACCTTGGGCATCCGCTCGAAGATGATGAGCGCCCGCTCACTAATCCACTCGGAATCCCGTTGCCGATCAAAGCGCTTGGGCGACGGCAGCACCGAGGCCAGCCAGGCCGATTGCATGGGATCGAGCTGGGCGGCCGGCACATCAAAGTAATGTCGGGCGGCGGCCTCGATGCCAAAAACACCCAGCCCCCACTCGGCGGTGTTTAGATAAAGCTCCAGGATGCGCCGCTTGTCCATCACCAGCTCCAGCATCGCCGCAATCACCACCTCCTGCCCTTTGCGCAGATAGCTCCGATCAGAGGAGAGAAAGAGATTTTTTGCCAGCTGCATGGTGATGGTCGACCCACCGCGACGGATCTTGCCGCGCTTCAGATTCTCCTGTGCCGCCTTTTCGATGGCCTCCCAGTCAACACCATCATGCGTGACGAAGCCAGAATCCTCGGCGGCGATCACAGCCTGCTTTGCCGAACGCGAAATGTTTTGATAAGTCACCCACTGCTGCCGTATGCGCAGAGCTGACTTATTCTGTTGAAGCCGCTCACGCTCGGCATCAATAAATGCAGTCGACCCAGGGTTGTTCCAGCGAAACCACACGACCTGCGCAAAAATCGTCGACTCATAGGCCAGCAGCGCCAGCACCACAATCCAAAACGGCCAGCGCAGAATTGCCCATAGGCTCCTCTTGCTCTTGTGCTTTCGCTTCATGATCGCTTCTGACCCGATCCAACCAAGGACGTGGCACAGGCATAAGCACTTGCCCATGCCCATTGAAAATTGTGGCCACCCAGATGGCCCGTGACATCCACGCACTCACCGATGCAATAAAGCCCTGGGTGGGACTTGACCATCATGGAGTTCGCATCAAGTGCAGAGGTATCAATCCCCCCCACCATCACCTCAGCCTTTTTCCAGCCCAATGTGCCCGCAGGTTTTACTCGCCAGGAAGTTACCCACTGGCGCAGCCGCTCACGATCTCGTTTGCCGATCTCGGCCCATTTTCTCTCCGGCACACTTGACTGTTGAGCGAGCACTTTTGCCAATCTTCCCGGCAAGACATCGGCCAGAGCCGCTTCGGCATAGCGGCCACCGATACGCCCTTCTGCAAAGCGTTCATCCCATGCAAAACCATTGCTCCAGTCGATCTCGATGGCCTCCCCTTCCTGCCAATAGCTGCTTGCCTGCAACACTGCGGGCCCCGAGAGGCCCTTGTGTGTGATCAGCAGATCCTCCTGGAACAGTGCATCACCATAACGCTGGCCAGACACACCGGCCCGCATCATCACAGGCAGACTGACACCCGCCAACTCGTCTAACCCTGAAACCGTTTCCGAGGTAAACGCAAGCGGCACCAGCCCCGGCCGCGGCGCTACCACAGGAATATCAAGGCTGCGGGCAAGATCCAGTGCAAATGCTGTTGCGCCAATCGCTGGGACGGGTAGCCCCCCGGTGGCGAGTATGAGCGCTGACGCGATGTGTTGGCCGGAGCTTGTATTTAACTGCCATGCCTGTGCGGATTTCTCCACACCCATCACTTGCACTGGATGTTGCAGGGTGACGCTGCCTGCAGCACACTCGGCAACCAGCATGTCAACAATCTGCTTTGATGAGTCATCACAAAAAAGTTGACCACGATGCTTTTCGTGAAAAGCAATCCGATAGCGTCGAATAAGTTCAATGAATCGGGATGGGGGGTAACGACGGATCGCCGAAGCTGCAAAACCATGGCCCAAAGACAGGAAGTGCTCTGGGCCGCAATCACGATTGGTGAAATTGCATCTGCCGCCGCCGCTGATGCGAATCTTTTCACCCAAGGTCTCAGCATGATCCAACAACAGGACACGATGGCCCCGTTGGCCGAGAATGCCCGCGCAAAACATGCCGGCAGCTCCTGCACCAATGACTATCGCATCCCACCGCATATTGCTGATCCCATGTTAAAAGGCGCCCTGATTCTATAATGCAGCACATGGCAAACGTACTGATTACCGGCCACAGCCGCGGACTGGGCGCGGCCCTGACTGCGCAGCTCCTTGGCGAAGGCCACCGTGTGTTGGGCATCTCAAGAATGCCAGCGCTTGGCCTTGGTCATGCGCCACGCGATCAGTTTCATGAGCTGTCGCTTAACCTTGGACAGCCCTCGGCCCTCTCGCAGTTTTTGAATTCGTCCATCGTTACTGACTTTTTCAAAAATGCGCAGAAATCGATTCTGATCAACAACGCGGGCCTGCTTGGTCCGATCGGCGCCTTCGGTGGGCTCGACCATGAACAGATTCTGCAGTCGATTACCGTCAATGTGGGCGCCGTACTTGCACTGAGCAATCAATTTATTGGTGCAACACTGCGGTGTCCGGATCGACGCATCGTGCATATTTCCAGCGGCGCCGGCCGCAGCGCCTACGCAGGCTGGGGTGTTTACTGCGCCAGCAAGGCGGCCCTGGATCATCACGCCCGATGTCTGACTCTTGAGCACCCCTTAGGCCTGCGCATTGAGAGCATCGCACCTGGCATCATCGATACCGGCATGCAGGCACAGATTCGTGCCACCAGTCTGGATCAATTCCCGATGCGGCCCAAGTTCGATCAATTAAAAGAAAACGGCGCCTTGGCCGCGCCCGAGGCGGTCGCCAGAAAACTGATCAAGCACTTGCTGGGTGATCAGTTTGGGACGGAACCCTGCACCGACCTGCGCGACTCTTAAGCACAAGACAGCCGAATTACAGGTCATTTGCCCGCTGCCGGGAGGCGCTCATTAGGGCAAATCCGGGGGGCATGCAGAACAGAAAATCTTTTTACACTGGCGGGCGCGATCCCCTCTTCTTTTCATCAAAGAAAGCAAAGCCATGAAAACGTTGAATCGTGTCGTTATCGGCCTGTCCATGGCCATGCTGGCCCTCTCGGCGGGCCACGCCCAATCTGATAGCAGCTACGGCGATGACAAGTACCGGCCGAGCGTGGGCCAGGAAGGCAAGGATGTGATCTGGGTGCCCACCAATGGCGAACTGGTGGGCAAGATGCTGGAGGCTGCAAAGGTCACCTCCAGCGACATCGTTTACGACCTGGGCGCCGGTGACGGCAACATTCCCATCACCGCCGCAAAGAAATATGGTGTACGTGCGGTGGGTATTGAATTTAACGCCGATATGGCAGCACTTGCACGCAGAAATGCCCAACGTGCCGGTGTTGCTGACAGGGTAAAGATCATCAATGGCGACATCTTTCAGGAAAACTTTTCCGAGGCCACTGTAGTCACCCTATACCTGCTGCCGGATCTGAACCTGAAGTTGCGGCCCACGATTCTGAAGATGAAGCCCGGCACCCGAGTGGTGTCGCATGCCTTTGACATGGGTGACTGGGAACCCGATCAACGTATTGAGAGCAGTCGTGCGAACGCGTTCCTGTGGGTGGTGCCCGCCGATGTTGCAGGTGAATGGGCGCTTGATGGTGTGGAAATCCACCAGAAGGTGAGCCTTCAGCTATCGCAGCGTTATCAACGCATTGGCGGAAATATCGTGATCGGGAAATCGATCCAGCCAATCCTGGGTGCGCAGATTGAAGGTGATCGACTGTCATTCCGTTACCTTGATGCCAAGGGTGTACTGCATCACATCAAGGCCGTTGTTCGCGGCAGTACCCTGGAGGGCGAGCACCAGACCGGATCGACCTATTCGCCACTAAAAGGCACTCGGCGCTGAATTGAGCAACTTAGAGACACCGCAGCGCCTGCTGCGGCCGATGGGGGCGGTCACGATCATTGTCGGTATTGTCATTGGTGCCGGCATCTTTAAGACACCCTCCATGGTCGCAGGCATCACCGGTGATATCGGCTGGCTGCTGCTCATTTGGATTGCGGGCGCCCTGGTCTCCATGGCGGGCGCGCTCTGCTATGCAGAGCTCTCTACGGCCTACCCCCATGCCGGGGGTGATTACCACTTCCTGACCCTGGCCTACGGCAGACAAACCTCGTTTCTTTATGCCTGGGCCAAGGCCATGGTGATCAACACCGGATCCATCGCACTGCTCGCGTTCGTGTTTGGCGATTACATGAGCAAGGTCTTGCCACTGGGCACAGGCTCTTCCGTGATCTGGGCAGCCAGCATTATTGTGATGCTCACCCTGATCAACATTTTAGGCCTGCATGTCTCGTCACGGCTGCAATCGTTGCTCACGGGATTAGAGGTACTCGGTTTGCTGGCGATCGCAATCGCTGGCTTTCTGGCAGCAGGCCCCGAAGCAGCTCAGCCGCAGGCATTTTCAAGCGCACCACCGATCGGTCTTCTTGGGCTTGCGCTGGTGTTCGTGTTACTCACCTTCGGGGGCTGGAATGAGGCCGCCTATATTTCTGCTGAAGTCAAAGGTGGGCCACGCACCATTGTGGCGGTCATTGTGAGTAGCCTGCTGATCATTACAGCGATTTATCTGCTGGTGAACATCGCGCTGATTCAGGGCCTGGGCATTCAAGGGCTTTCCAGCAGCAAGGCCCCAGGTGCGGATCTATTAAGCAGTGCACTCGGTCCCGTTGGCGAAAAAGCGATGGGGATTTTTGTCGCGGTGGCGACACTGACCAGCATCAATGCCACCCTGATCGTTGGTGCGCGCGCCAACTATGCACTTGGCCGCGATTGGCCAGCCTTGCGATTTTTAGGGCACTGGCAGCCGCAACGGGGCTCACCCACAGCAGCCTATGTCTCTCAAGGAGCCATCAGCCTGGCGCTTGTGGGCTTTGGCGCTTACCAGGCCCGTGGTTTTGAGGCCATGGTGGAATTCACAGCGCCTGTGTTCTGGAGTTTTCTATGCCTGGTAGGCCTTGCTGTGTTCATTCTGAGGGTGCGTGATCGCAACCAACACCGGCCTTTTCGTGTACCCCTCTACCCCTTCACACCCCTGGTATTTGTGACGAGCTGCGGCTACCTGGCCTACTCCAGCATGGCCTATGCACAGAGCAAAGGCGCACTGCATATCTCACTCGCGGTCATGCTCTTTGGGCTGGCGGCCCTGCTGATCATGGCACTCGGATCGCGCCGACGCGCTCAATCCCATTCACGTTAAGACTTCGTTGCGGGACCCATGGGGCCCCGCATAACGCGATCAATCAATCTTTGCGCCGGAGTCTTTCACCACCTTGGCCCACTTGGTCACTTCACTGCTGACCAATCGACCAAATTCCTCGGGTGATTGGCCGCCAGCATCAGCACCGAGATTTTTCCAGGCATCTTGCAGCTCCTTGGTCTGAAGTGCCTTGGCAACCTCCTGCTGCATGCGATTCACAACCTCGCGCGGGGTTCCTGCTGGCGCCCAGATCGCATACCAGGTCTTGCCATCAAAGCCCTTCAACCCCAGCTCGGCAAGCGTTGGCACATCGGGCAACGCAAAGGAGCGTTTCTCTGTGGTCACCGCAATGGCGGTGAGCTTTCCTGTCTTGATGTGGGGCGCGGAGCTGCCCAGGCCATCGAACATCATGTCAATCTGACCAGCCAACAAATCCGCCATAGCCGGGCCTGCACCGCGATAAGGGATATGGGTAATGAAGGTGCCAGTTGCGCCCTTAAACATCTCACCAATGAGCTGATGGGTCGTGCCACTGCCAGCAGACCCAAAGTTCAGCTTGCCAGGGCGGTCCTTCACAAACTTCAGAAACTCCGCATAGTTCTTTACCGGCACGCGCGATGGGTTAACCACAATCACGTTGGGTACGGACGACAGCAGGGTAACCGGCATGAGGTCTTTTTGCAGGTCATAGCCCAGCTTTGGATAGAGCGAGACTGCGATCGTGTGATGAACGGCACCCACTAAAAACGTATAACCATCAGGGGCAGACTTGGCTGCGGCCTCTGCACCAATCGTGCCACCGCCGCCGCCACGGTTATCGATCACAATGCTCTGGCCGAGCTGCGAGGTGAGCACCTTGCTCAAGGGGCGGGCAAAAGCATCCGTGCCACCGCCTGCGGGAAAGGGCACGATGAACTTGATGGGTTTGGTGGGCCAATTCGACTGCGCAAAAACTGGCGCAGATACTGAGCCAAGAGCTGCACCGGCAACAAGCGCGCCAAGCAGCGCACGACGAGAGAATCGAGGCAACATCACGTCTCCTTTTAATAAGCGTTATATGCCCTGCAAGATCGCAGAAAAGCGCTGGCTTGTGCCTCGGGGAAATCCCCCGCCCAGTCTGGTGTCATGGGCCCAGGTCGCACAGCCCGAGACGGACCCCGTGGCATAATTTCGCCTATGGCAAGAACAGTGCATTGCATCAAGCTGGGGAAAGAGGCCGAGGGCCTTGATTTCCCGCCCGTGCCGGGCGAGATCGGTAAAAAACTCTGGCAGTCAGTGTCCAAACAGGCTTGGCAGGACTGGATCCGTCAGCAGACCATGCTGGTGAATGAGTACCGGCTGAATCTATCGGATCCCAAGGCGCGCAAATATCTGTCTCAACAGATGGAGAACCACTTCTTTGGCAGTGGGGCCGATGTGGCCTCGGGCTATGTACCGCCCAGCAAATAAGGCGCTGGGCCGTTGATCAGCCCAGCCCCCGATCAGCTTTCCTGAACCTGCTTTTCCACATCTTCAATGTCTTGGTGCCGGACATCGCGGCCCTTGACCATGTACACCACGTGCTCTGACATATTCTTGGAGTGATCGCCGATGCGCTCCAATGCCTTGGCGATAAAGAGCAGATCAATGGAACGGGAGATGGTGCGGGAATCCTCAATCATGTAGCTGATCAGCAGCCGCAGCGTATTTCTGAACTGATCATCCACCGCGATGTCTTCCCGGATCACTTCAGCAAGCGATGAGGAATCATTTCGGGCAAATCCATCGAGCGACTGGTGCATCATTTTCATCACCAGGTCGTACATACTGGAGAGCTCAATACGCGGTGTGAATTTGGCGTTGCTCTCATGAATCATGAGCGACATACGGGCAATCTTTTCTGCCTCATCGCCGATGCGCTCCAGATCACGGATCATCTTCATGCAAGTCAGCACAAACCGAAGGTCATAGGCGGTGGGCTGGCGGCGGGCGATCACATGGTGACAACGGTCATCGATTTCGACCTCCATGCGGTTGACCTGCTTTTCCCGATGCATCACATCGCGCAGCAAGGCGATATCGCCGCTCTCAAGGCCGCTGATCGCGCTGCTGATCATGCCCTCGACCAGGCCGCCCAGCTCCAGAACGCTGGTGCGGATGACTTCAAGTTCCTTATCGAATTCCTTGGAGGTGTGCTGAGGCATGGGCAATCCTGTTCATGTCCGATGGTCAGAGTCTAGACCAATCTTGTTTCAGTTTTATTGCAATCGGGCCACGCCTTGGGCGGAGGCCACCAGGGCCAGGTCTGCCCGGCGCAGGGCAAAAATACCATTGGCGACGACCCCGGGGATCTGGTTGATGGCGGTTTCCATGGCCACGGGGTCTGTGATCGAGAGCCCGTGGACATCGATGATGGGATGGCCGTTGTCGGTGATCACCCCGGGCCTGACCACCGGATCTCCGCCCATGGCCCGAATGGCCCAGCTGACTGGTGTAATGGCCGATTCAATGACCTCGATGGGCAGGGGAAATTTGCCCAAAACCTCCACGCGCTTAGAGGCATCCACGATACAGATAAAACGTTTGGCGGCGCTGGCCACAATCTTCTCCTGAGTCAGGGCCGCCCCACCCCCCTTGATCATGCACAGGGCCGAATTGATCTCATCTGCGCCATCGATATACAAATCCATGGGCGCCTGAAGAGACTCCAGGCCCACGACCCGATAGCCCAGGGATTCCAGCCGGGCAGCGCTACGGCGGGAACTTGAGATCGCAGCCTTCAGCCCCACCCTTGCGCGGGCCAGCTCATCAATGAAGCAGTCGACGGTGGAGCCCGTTCCCACGCCCAGAATCGAACCTGCGGACACCTCGGCCACCGCTGCGCGGGCCACCGCAATCTTCAGTGCCTGCTGATCCGGGATCGTCATACAATTCACCTCAACGTTATTGAAGGAATTGTGCCATGTCCAAGGTGAAATACGACTGCAGCAAGTGCCCCGGCTACTGCTGCAGCTACCCCAGAATTACCGTCACCAAAAAAGATGTTCGCCGTCTGGCAGAGCACTTCGGCATCACCGAGGCCGCAGCCTGGAAAAAATACATCACCCAGTACACCGTTGAAGAAGGCGATGAAAAAGGTGAAGTCGAAAATATTCTGAAGCATCGCAAAGATCACATCTACGAAACGATCTGCCAATTTTTTGATCGCAAAGAACGTCGCTGCACAATTTATGAGGCACGACCCAGCGTTTGCCGCGAGTATCCCAATGGCAAAACCTGCGGTTACTACAGCTTTTTAAAATTCGAACGCAAACACCAAGACGACAAAGAATTCATTCCCAGCGCTTAAGCCAGCGGCCTGCCTGCCCCGGTCAGCCCTAGTGGGCAGGCATCACATCGCCACTAGTCAACCACTTCGGCCGACGCTGTGCCACCCAGGCATAGAGTGTGGGCAGCACGATCAACGTCAGGATCGTGGCACTCACCAGGCCCCCGATCACCACCACCGCCAGGGGCCGCTGCGTCTCGGCACCGATGCCGCGCGAGAGCGCCATCGGCAGCAGACCCAGCATCGCGAGTAGTGATGTCATCAACACCGTGCGCAGCCGCGTGAGGGCCCCCTCCCGTACAGCCAGCAAGGGGGCCGCACCGGCGGCAAGCCGGCCGTTGAAATCAGAAACAATCACCACGCCATTGAGCACCGCCTGTCCAAAGAGCGCAATAAATCCGATGGCAGCAGAAACTGACAGGGGAATATCAGTAAGAAACAACGCAACAATACCGCCGATCATGGCCAGAGGGATGTTCAGAATAATCAGTGCGGCGCTGGCCACCGATCCGAAGGCATTAAACAGGAGCAGAAAGATCAGCAGAATCGAGAGCGGCACCACCCAGGAGAGCCTGGCCATGGCCCGTTGCTGATTCTCAAACTCCCCTGACCAGATAATCGAATATCCCGCGGGTAGCACCACATTCTGTGCGACCCGCTCCTGCATGTCGGCCACCACGCTGCCCATGTCACGATCGCGGATAAAGACACCAATGGCGGCAACACGCTGACCATTTTCGCGGCTGATGTTCATGGCGCCCTCGGTCATGTGAAAGCGCGCGAACTCCGCCAGGGAGATCTGACCGCCATTGCTGGAAGGCACCAGCACTTTGTCTAGGCTGGGCAGGTCACGATATTCAGGCTTTAGGCGCACCACCACGCTGAAGCGACGCTCGCCCTCCCAGAGTTCGGTGGCCGCCTTACCCGCCAGGGATGCCTCGACCACATCCTGCACATCGGTGATATTGATGCCGTAGCGCGCTGCTGCCAGGCGATCAATTTCCAGCCGGAACTGAGGCAGATTGCCATCACGATCGATAAAGCTGCGCCGCACGCCCTCGACATTGGCCACCTGCTCGCGGATCTGACGGGCCAGTTGTTTGAGCTTCATGTAATCGTCGCCTTGCAGCTTGATCACGATCTGACCATCGATCTGAGAGATGCTCTCCAGGACATTGTCTCGGATCGGCTGTGAAAAAGTCGGCTCTATACCCGGAATCGGCGCAAGTACAGCCTCCATTTCCCGGATCAGAGCCTCCTTGGTCATGCCGGAGCGCCACTGCTTTGCGGGCTTCATATCGACATAGAACTCAGCGGAGCTGAAAATTTTTGGGTCGGTGCCGTCATCGGGTCGCCCCACCTTGGAGATCACCGTGGAGACTTCGGGCACCTGCTTTAATGTCTCCCGAATCAGTCGTGCTGACCGGGTGGATTCCTCTGGTGAGACCGAAGGCGGCAACGAGACATTGACCCATATCGATCCTTCATTGAGTTCGGGCAGAAACTCACTGCCAAGCTGTGTGGCAATGACCCCGGTCCCCAGCACTGCGGCTGCGGCGATCAGGAAGACTTTTTTGCTCTGGGCGAGGCTCCAATCCAAGACCTTTTCATAACGCCGCTTGAACCACTCCACAATCCGGTTGTCGTGACTCGGCACCCTGCGCAGCAGCCAGAAACAGGCCAGGGGCACAAGGGTCAGCGATAGCACCAGCGATCCCACCAAGGCAGAGCTGACTGTCCAGGCCATCGGGGAGAAAATCCTTCCCTCGTGTCGCTGCAGCGTAAAAATTGGTACATGGGCCACAATGATGATCAGCATCGAAAACAATGTTGGCCTGCCCACTTCTGTGGCCGCTTTCAGCACCGCAAATCGCCGCAGCCGTGAAATCTCGATGCGCCGTGAACCCAACTCACCCAGTCGGCGAAAGATGTTTTCCACCACGATGACTGCGCCATCGATGATGATGCCGAAATCCATGGCACCGAGCGAGAGCAGATTGGCTGGAATCCCAACAAAGGTCAGCCCGAGAAATGTCGACAGCAAGGCCAGCGGAATGATAGAGGCCACAATCAACGCAGCCCGAAGATTCGTTAAAAACAGCAACAGCACCACGACCACCAGCAGGGCCCCCTCCAGCAGATTTGTAAAGACTGTGGTCAGTGTTTTATCAATCAGCCAGGACCGGTCGTAATACGGCTGTATCTCCACGCCCCGAGGAAGTTGGGTACGGTTGATGAATTCAATCTTTTCCTTCACGCCAGCCAGCACCATGGATGGGTTCTCACCCTTGCGCATCACCACAATGCCATTGACCATGTCATCACGGTTACCATCCGGGCCGGTCTGGCCAACGACACCTTGTGCAGGCGCACCGCCCTGGCGCACCTGGGCGATATCGCGCACCAGCACCGGCACACCCTTGTTGGCGACCACCACGATATTGGCGATATCCGCCGAAGAGCGCAGCTCACCCAATGAGCGAATCAGGTATTGCTGGCTGCCGTGGCTCACGGCGCCACCACCGACGTTACCGCTGGCCCGTGAAATCGCATCAAACAATTGCGGCAGTGTGATTTTGTAATCCCGCATCTTGGCCAGATCGGGGTTCACTTCATACTGCTTGACGGTGCCGCCCATGGTGACCACATCGGCCACGCCGGGAACACGCCGCAGGTGGCGCTCAACAACCCAGTCCTGGAGGGTTCTCAGCTGTTGTGTGGAGTAGCCCTCGCCGATGAGCCGGAAGCGAAATATCTCGCCAATGGCGGTCTGAGGCGGCTGAATGCGAATCTCTGCACCTGATGGCAACGTGACATTCTGTAGCCGCTCATTCACCCGCTGCCGGGCCAGCTGATCAGAGGGGCGATCATTGAAGGTAATGACCGTATAAGACAGGCCAAACTGCGTGTGCGAAAACAGACGCACCGAATCCGGCAGGCCAGATAGCGCAACCTCTACCGGTAACGTGATTTGACGCTCCACCTCTTCAGCCGCCCGTCCGGGGTAAAGTCCAATGACCGTGACCTGTGTGTCGGAGACATCGGGGAAAGCCTCAATCGGAAGATTCTTGAATGCGATCAAACCGGAGGCCATCAATACAATCAAGAACAACACCACCAAGAGCGGCTGGTGAAGCGCAACGAACACAATCCGGCGGATCAAGGCTTGCCACCCTCTTTCACAGGCGCCTCGGATGCACCGGGCGCAGCCTTGGTTGACCGCATCAGGATCTGTTGCAGATAAAGATTGCCGTCGGTCACAACCCGCTGATTCAAGGACAATCCCCGCACAATGGAGCGGCCTGCAATTTCCCGAGAGACCTGGACCTCCTGGCGGGTATAGCTGGTCTCGGTGGCTTGAATGAAGACATAGCGTTTTTCACCGACCAGAAATAGCGCCGAGGATGGTATCGAAAAGAGCCGATTCGCTGCATCATCCTCTACGCCACCCAACCAGTTGACCGTCACAAACATCTCACCCTTGAGCTGGCGGGCACTATTGTTCACCACGCCTCTAAGCCTGAAGGTTCGGGTCACCGGATCCAGAAACTCGGAGAACTGCACGATGGATCCAGAGAAGTTTTTCTCCGGAAATGCCCTTGACACCACGGTCACATCAAAAGGCACCCGAATTGGCTGTAGCTGATTGATGTCCAACTCGCCCAAATCCACCCATAACCAGAGCTGGGTTGGGTCAGTGACCAGATACAGAGGTGGTGCATCCTGATCGGCACGAATCTCCTGACCAGGATTGATCGCTGTCTCCACCACCACACCGGCGATGGGTGATCGCAACAGAAATAGGCCATCTCGAGAACCCTGCAAAACCTCTGGCATGGCTGGCTGTGAGCGCAGGAACTCAGCCCTGGCACGTTTGTGCTCAGCCTCGCTGGTCTGAAGCTCACGCTTGGAAACAATGCCTGCCTGATAAAGCATCCTCGAGCGCTCCAGATTGGATTCAGCGAGCTGATAGTCAGCCTCGGCACGGCCGTATTCTCCGGAATGAATTTCAGCCAGAGGCTGACCGACAGAAACACGATCACCCACCTTGACCAGGGAGCGCACCACCCGGCCCGTGAAAGGGGACCGGATGCGGCTGGTGCGATCATCCGCCCAGGTCAGACGCCCGGGAAAGCCGCTCTCAATCAGAGTTGCACTGTCGACTGGCTCAGTCCGCACACCATCGGGTCGATTGTTGAAAGTGATGGTGCTGTCACTGACCGTGGGGGGAATCGCGGGCTTCACCCTGGTGTCTTCCTGCCTGAGCCAAAACACCCCCCCCACGAGCACAATCAGAAAAAGACTCCACGACACCAGCAGGCGCCAACGTGATCCCAATGATCGGGGCATCGCAGCGGAAGGACGCGCGTCAGGATCAGGAGCATTCATTCGGTCGGCCCTTCTTATTGATTGATTTCTGGAATGCCCACAAAACGAAATACGGGATCGTTGGCTTGCGGCGAAATTCTGAGCAGTGCGCGGGCGAGCGCATCAGATTTTTCATACTGCAGACGGGCCTCCAGCGTATCGATCTGTAACAGGCGATGGACCCGCAGTGCATCCAGCATATCGAGCAGACTAATGGCACGTTGTTCATATGCCAGACGAATGCTGGCCGAGACTCGATCACCCAGTGGCAAGGCGTTGTCCCGCAGTCGCCGCCACCTTCCGAGCGAGACCTCGCGCTCCTGAAGCAGCTGGACCTGCCGCGTCTTGGTCTGATTCTCAAGCCGCTGTCGTGTTAAGAGTGCAGCGGTGTAATCCGATTCAGATTTGGCAAGCTCTCCTTCATAACGATGCCAGGTGAACAACGGAACGGAGGCATACAGGCCAAAAGTGTTCCCGTCTCCGGCAGGCGCAGGATAGCGATCCGCCTGAACACCCACCACCACATCGCGCGTACCAAGGGTTCGGGCAAGCTCACGGGCTGACCTGGTTTTCTCGACCAAGGCCTCTGCCGCGGCAATCTCGGGACGAATGACCATCGCATCTGGCTCAGGGAATGTGCCCTGCAGGGCCGGCCAGGGACTGGAGAGACGGATCTCTGCGGAATCCGGCGGCAGCATCAACACAAAAGCCAACACCTGCTGCGCACGGAGTCGCTCGGCCCTGGCCTGCTCGCGATCATTCTCGATACGCTGCAGATCAATCACGACGCGGCTGAGATCGGCCTGGGCAATATCACCAGCGTTATAGCGCAGCCGTGAGACCTCTTCAATGCGCCGAAAATCAATCAGTGCGGTATCTAACAGGAGTTCACGGTCCTGCGCAGCCCAGAGCTCACTCCAGGCATGCGAAAGCGCCAAAAGTGCTGTACGCATGGTGTCTGCTGACTGCCAACGGCTCGCCAGCAGACCGCTCTCGGCCTGGGAGATACGCAGCTCGCGCTTGCCACCTCGCTCGATCAGTTGATCAATACGGGCGAGCCAATCAATCTGATATTGCTGGTTGCCACCCTTCACACCTTTTTGTGGATTGATGCTGGCTGCGCCAAATGAGGCCTGGGGATTGGGAATCTGTCCTGCAATGGTCCGCTCCGCCCTTGCAGAGTCCAGCTGCACCAGGGCCAGTCGTACATCGGCGTTACAGCGCACCAGGCGCTCTACCGCGCGACTCCATTCAATGGGTGTGGCCAACGTGTCCGCACAGACAGCTTCTGAGGCGGCAAAAGCTGGCGCAAACAGCCCTACCCCACACAGGGCGACCGAGACATAACCTGCGACTAGGCGGCTGATACTGAGCATGCCCGGACTCTAAGTGGGTAAACTTTCAAAAACCTTTCATTACAGACATAGGCAGCCCGCTCGCTATGGCCGGTGAAACCATCCTGATCATCGAAGACGATCCCCAGATTGCCCAGGCCATGGTCTATCGTTTAAGGGCCGAGGGCTACACCCCGCTTCATGCCGCCAACACTGCACAGGCCAATACGCAACTGGCGCTCGGGGCGCCAGATCTGGTGGTGCTGGATATCGGCCTGCCTGGCGAAGACGGGTTTAGCTGGCTTTCTGGACAGTCGCATCTGACGAAGACGCTACCGATCCTGATGCTCACGGCGCGTGGCACCACAGAAGATAAGGTCAAGGGCCTGGGCCTAGGCGCGGATGACTATCTCACCAAACCGTTTGAGTTTGCGGAACTATTGGCACGCATTCAGGCCGTGCTCAGGCGCAGGCCGCCCCGCGAAGACAACACCCTGAAGCTTGGCAACCTGATGCTGAGACTAAATGAAAAACGCGCCTGCATTGATGGCGATGATGTGGACCTCTCACCAAGGGAATATGATGTCTTAACCATTCTTGCTGAACAGCCACATCATGTGATCAGTAAGGCACAGATTCTGCAGCATCTGGCTGATCGGGACCTGCGTGCCGCCGATCTGAATGATTCCGCTATTGAAGTAATCGTGCACCGCATGCGCAAAAAGCTGGAACGCTCCAACGTGCAGATCGAAACAGCACGCGGATTTGGTTATGTATTGAAATAATTCGGCATGAGTTCCAGCTCCGCACCCAGCCTACGATCAACACTCCTGCGATGGCTGCTGCCCGTGTTATTGGGATCCATGCTGATCTCCGGAGGGTTATCCTATTTTGGCGCCCAGTACTATGCCAATCAGGTCTATGACCGGGTGCTGGTCGATACCCTCAATGGTCTTGCAAGCCGAGTGCTGGTGCGTGATGGTCGGGTGGTCTTTGATTTCCCTGAGGCCGCCCAGAAAATTTTCGAGTGGGATATTGACGATGCCGCTTATTTCCACATCGAGGGCAGAAAACGTGGCCATATCGCTGGCCAGACTGACCTGGAAGCCGCAAATTTTCGTGCAGAGTTGTCAGGAGTGGGCGCTCAACTCTGGAACAGCACCTATCGGCAGCGCAGGATTCGTGCCGCTGCCAAGGTGATCCGGCTGCCCGGTATTGATGATGATATTCGGGTAGTTGTTGCCGAGACCACCAACTCGCGCGAGCTCGTCACCCGCGAGATCTTCTTGACCGTGCTGACGCCACAGGCCGTGCTGATCTTACTGGCTGTGCTGATCGTCTGGCAGACCATGCGCCGTGCGATCTCACCCATATCAGAGGCGGCGCGCGATCTGGAACAACGTACACAGCACACCCAAGAACTCCTTGACGACTCGCAGATCCCGCAGGAAATACGACCGCTCACCACCGCACTGAATTCTCTGCTCAATCGACTGCAACAGGCCTTAGCACTACAAAAGCAGTTTGTTGCAGACGCCGCCCATCAGCTGCGCACACCGCTTACTGCGCTGAAGCTGCATCTGGAGAACGCGCTGATGGCCCAGCGCGTTGAGGATATCCGGCCAATGCTGGAGCAAATCAAAATCGCTACCGACCGGGCCACGCGCCTGACGCAGCAGCTGCTAACGCTGGCGGAATCCGAAGAACAGCTCTTGCGTGGCCAACGGGAAACTTTCGATTTATCACGCCTATTATGCGAGATCCGAGACCTCTGGCAGCCCAGGGCAGCCCAGCGCGATATCGGCCTTTTCCTGGACACAGCATCCAGTGGCAAGGCTATTCAGATCACAAGCCATCGGGATTTATTGACCCAGGTATTGGATAACCTGATCGATAACGCTCTGCGCTACTGCCCGCCCGGATCAGATATCCATCTGGCTCTAGAGCAGCCTTCATCGGAACAGATTCGCATCCTGGTCCAGGACAATGGGCCAGGGATTGCAGCCTCTGAACGCGGCCTGGTGATCCGGCGGTTTTATCGCGGCGATCAATCGCCAACATTCAATGACCATACCCCGACCGGCAGCGGACTGGGCCTGGCGATCGCGCATGAAATCATGAGCAGGTTGGGCGGCACCCTGGCGATCATGGATGGCCATGCCGGCCGTGGCACCACGATTGTGCTGACACTGCTGCCAACCGACACTGAAAAAACATAAGCCTATTCAGCGCATCTAAACGGACCGGCCGACTTGATGTGATGGAGCAGGCCAACCCTGGGGAAGCAGCTATTGAACGGGGTTCTAACGATGGTTTTGAAAATTCTCGACCGTCTCAACCAAATTTACTAAGTCCTCGTACAACATTCGGTCCTCGTGGAAAAAATACTCGATTGCGCGCTGAGTGAACAGATAGCCCCTCTTCCCGCCCTCCTTCTCCACGACAAGTCTTAAATCCACCATTTTCTTAAGTTTGCGCCGTACCGTTTCCCTTGGGCGACGTGAAATTTCAGCCAGCGACAATGCGCTGACCGGCACCAGCTCGATATGTTGAAGTTCTTCGACAGTGATTTGTCGATGGACGAGACGACGAATATTCGCAGGATTGTAAAAATTTGCCGCATTCAGCTCGCCCAACTGATAAAACAACGCTGCACATTCAGCATCGTAATCAAACAATGCCTGATGTCGCCTAAAAGCGGTGCCAAAGGTCTTCCCCACCAGGAATCCAAATAGGGGATAAAGCGGGATCCATTCCTCGAGTGTCAGGTTTTTTTTCATTTAACGAGGTTAATCAAAAAACGTTGTGGCTTGAAACTCATATCGAGTAGCAGGGTACTCATTTTGGGTAATTTGTACAGGAAGCTCAAAATCCCCCGAGATATTCTTAAGCTGACTTCTTCTTCCCTCTTCCACGAGGGACGCAACAATTACTGATCGGAATCATGGGATATCTCGGACTAGAGGAAGCAGAACGCGCGATCACGCTTGGCGCCTATCACCAGGCATTTGAAATATTTATGGCCATGGTGGAATCGGGCGAAGACCCGGCGTTTTACAAGCTTTGTAAAATGACACTACTCGGTCAGTTAAACGACGAGGAACGCAATTTTTTTGTGAGGCGACTATTTCAGGATATTGAGCAGGGTAACGGAGTTGCAGCATTTAATGCGGGAGTCTTGTACTCCAGAGGCATTGGGTTCCCACTCAATCTGTCTAAAGCGGTTGACATGTTCAATCAGGCGATTGCCAACAACGTTACTGAAGGCTATCTTGCTCTGGCAAAGCTCTATATGTTAAATCGGGAACAGATTCCCCTTGCCAGCACCGAAAATATCGTTTCCTTGCTGGAGCGTGGGGCGAAAGCTGGATCGGTAGACTGCGCTTTTACCCTCGGAAAGCATTACACGCAGGGTGACTTTCTTCAACGCAACATTCCCGAAGCATTCAAGTTTCTCTATTTGGCAGCACTCCAGGGGCACGAAGAAGCAAAGCGCTCCCTCATGGTGATACAGGCACTGCATCCGAAAGACCCGTTCGAGCAAGAGCAGCGCGCGGCCAAGGAGATGCTCTACCGAATACAGAATCCGTACGACCATCCCGATCACGGCGAGGACTTTATCGGTCGGTAATTGCTTCGGGAGGAATCTAAGGTTTAGGTTTTGGGGTGGCCGATGGGACTCGAACCCACGACAGCCGGAATCACAATCCGGGACTCTACCAACTGAGCTACGGCCACCACTGAACTGCTTTTCATCCTACCAACAGGACTGGCCTGCCGGGAGGGAATCGAACCCCCGACCTACAGCTTAGAAGGCTGTTGCTCTATCCGACTGAGCTACCGGCAGGAGGTCGGTGTACCACCAGGGTGAGTAATACTGCACATCCTGGTCGGGGTGGAGAGATTCGAACTCCCGACCCTCTGCTCCCAAAGCAGATGCGCTACCAGACTGCGCTACACCCCGAAGAGCGCTGGATTATAGCAGTTGTGAGACGCTCAGCCAAAGCGGCCGGTGATGTAATCCTCGGTCTCTTGGCGCTTGGGTTTGATGAAGATTTCGTCGGTTTTTCCGAACTCAATCATCTCCCCTAGATACATGTAGGCCGTGTAATCCGATACGCGGGCGGCCTGCTGCATATTGTGGGTCACGATCGCTACCGTGTAGTCGGTCTTCAGTTCATGGACCAGCTCTTCCACCTTGGCCGTGGAAATCGGATCCAGCGCCGATGTCGGCTCATCTAACAAAATCACCGAGGGCTTGACCGCTACAGATCGGGCAATGCACAGGCGCTGCTGCTGACCGCCAGAGAGCGCCAGGCCGCTCTGATTCAGTTTATCTTTGACTTCCCCCCAGAGGGCAGTCTTGGTCAGGGCCCACTCCACCCGGGCATCCATCTCGCCCTTCGAGAGGGGCTCATAGAGCCGCACCCCGAAGGCAATGTTTTCATAAATGGACATCGGAAATGGCGTTGGCTTTTGAAACACCATGCCAATCTGGGCCCGCAAGAGATTCAGATCCTGTTTGGGATCCAGAATGTTCTTGCCATAAAAATTAATCTCGCCCTCTGCTCGCTGGCCAGGATAGAGGCTATACATGCGGTTCAAGGTACGCAGCAGCGTGGACTTGCCGCAGCCAGATGGTCCGATGAAGGCGGTAACCTTGTGCTCGGCAATATCCAGATTGATGTCTTTCAGCCCCTGAAACTTGCCGTAAAAGAAGTTGAGCTGGCGAATGGAGAGCGCCGCATTGAAGTTGTGTTCTGTATTTTGCATCTTGATTTGCTCTCTTCCGAATCTCTAGCGCTGGCCCTTTTCCCTGAAAAACACCCGCGCCACAATGTTTAATCCCAGCACAGCAAGCGTAATCAGTAGCGCGCCACCCCAGGCCAGTCGAACCCAGTTGTCGTAAGGGCTCATGGCAAACTGGAAAATAACCACCGGCAGATTGGCCATCGGCGCGTTCATGTTAGTGGAGAAGAACTGGTTATTCAGAGCTGTGAATAGCAGAGGCGCGGTCTCGCCGCTGATTCGGGCAACGGCCAATAATAGGCCCGTAATCACGCCGGCTCGAGCGGCCCGCAGGGTGACAAAGGTGGCCACCTTCCAACGCGGTGCCCCGAGTGCAAAGGCGGCCTCCCGCAGACTTCCAGGCACCAGACGCAACATGTTCTCGGTCGTGCGCAACACCACAGGAATCGCAATCAGGCAGAGGGCGACGCTGCCGGCCCAGCCCGAGAAGTGCTTTACCTGAGCCACCAGAATCGCATAAACAAAGAGCCCCAATACAATCGATGGCGCACTGAGCATGATATCGGTGACAAAACGTGTCAGTGATGCGGTCTTGCTTTCATCCCCGAACTCGGCGAGATAAACACCCGCAAATACGCCGATCGGTGTACTGACAAAAGTCGTGACGGCGATCATCATGAGGCTGCCCACAATGGCATTGGCCAGGCCGCCGCCATCCGAGCCCGGGGCCGGGGTGGACTCGGTGAACAGGGCCCAATTGAGCGCCGAGAATCCATTGCCAAACAGAATCACCAGGATCCATAACAACACAAAAAGGCCCAGGGCCATAGCGCTCATGGACAGCGTCAGACCAATGGTGTTCGCAAGCTTACGGCGCCGATAGAGATTCTGATTGACGTTCATGTTTTGGCCCCCTTGGCCCGCTCTGTGCGAACAATCAATATCTTCGCGAGTGACAGCACCACAAAGGTAATCACGAACAACAAGAATCCCAGGGCAAATAAGGTGTTGAGGTGGAAATCACTGGCCTCGCCAAACTCGTTGGCCAGTGTGGAGGCGATGGAGGTGCCCGGTGCGAACAGAGAGGGGAGCAGCCGCTGGGAATTGCCAATCACAAAGGTCACCGCCATGGTTTCACCAAGCGCACGGCCAAGGCCCAGCATAATGCCGCCGATCACCCCTTTGTTGGTGTAAGGCAGCACGACATAGCGGACCACTTCCCATGTGGTGCAGCCAAGGCCATAAGCGGATTCACGCAGAATCGGCGGCACGATCTCGAAAACATCCCGCATCACCGCCGCGATAAAAGGCAGCACCATAAAGGCCAGAATAATCCCTGCTGCCAGAATTCCGATGCCATTGGTGGCGCCACCAAACAGCGGGCCAATCAGAGGCATCTGGCCTAAAGTGGACTGCAATGCCGGCTGTCCGTACTCGGCAAACAATGGGGCGAAAATAAAGAGGCCAAACATGCCATAGATGATGGAAGGCACGGCCGCCAGCAGTTCAATGGCCATACCCAGGGGGCGGCGCAGCCAGACAGGGCAGGTCTCGGTGAGAAACAGTGCTATGCCAAAAGACAGCGGTACGGCAATCACCAAGGCGATGGTGGCACTCGCGACAGTGCCATAAATCGCAATCAGTGCGCCGAATTCCTCATTGATGATGTCCCACTCAATGCGCCAGAGAAACTCGATGCCAAACTTCTGAAATGCCGGCCAGGCATTCACGGCCAGCGACAGCAAAATGCCGGCCAGCGAGACCAACACCAGCAATGAAAAGATCATCGTGATCTTGTGGAACAACCAATCCTGGGACCGTTGGGTCTTCACTACAGCAAGCCGGCGTTGCGCAAGGGCCTGCGTTTCGGCGGTGGGATTCATAGACGCTCCAGACAAGACAGATGGTGGGTGGCGAAACGACTGTTATTTTGACAGACCGCTTCGCCAGACCGAATCCCGGTTTATTTAAGGCTGATCTGAGTCCAGACTTTGTCAGCGATCGCCTTGGTCAGCGCATCCGGCAGGGCCACATAGTCAAGTTCTTCGGCCATTTTCCTGCCGTTTTTAAACGACCAGTCGAAGAATTTGATTGCATCGGCGGCAGCTGCCTTATCGGTCGGGTTCTTGTACATCAACACAAAGGTTGCGCCCGTAATCGGCCAGGCGGCGGCGCCCTTCTGGTTGACCAGAGAGATTCCCATGCCGGGAGTGCCAAACCAGTCGGCATTGGCGGCAGCAGCTGCAAAGGTCGTGTCGTCGGGATCGACATACATGCCGTTACGGTTCTCAAGTTTGGCGTGAGGAATCTTGTTCTTTTTTGCATAAGCGTATTCGACATAGCCGATTGCGCCCTTGACGCGTGAGACATTGGCGGCAACCCCCTCGTTGCCTTTACCGCCCACGGAACTGGCGGCAGGCCATTTCACCGCAGCACCTTTGCCCACTTTTTCGGCCCAAGACTTACTCACCTCGTTGAGATAATCAGTAAAAATGAAGGTTGTACCGGAGCCATCCGCACGGTGGACCACTGTGATGGCCTGCTCAGGAAGTTTCTTGCCCGGATTGAGCGCTGCGATTTTCGGATCATTCCATTTCGCAATCGAGCCCATGAAGATGTCAGCCAATACCGGGCCAGTCAGTCGCAGGTCGCCGGGCTTAAAGCCCTCGAGATTGATCACTGGCACCACGCCACCCAAGACGGTGGGAAACTGCACGAGGCCTTCGCTATTGAGCTCATCACCTTTGAGCGGCGCGTCCGTGCCGCCGAAAGTCACGGTCTTGGCCTTGATCTGGCGAATGCCGCCAGAGGATCCGATGGACTGGTAGTTCAGGCCAACATTGGTCGTTTTTTTATAGGCCTCAGCCCACTTCGCATAGATGGGATAAGGGAAAGTTGCGCCGGCCCCAGTGATGTCTGCCGCCCGGGCGGAGGCACCAATGCCCGCCAACACCGCGGCGGCGGCCACCAGAAATTTCTTGATTGAGAGCATGTTTGAGGGTTCCTATTGAACAGTTGTCTATGAGTGAAGTCCTCTTCCGGACTTCAGGACGAGACTCTAGCCGTGCAATGTTTCAGGCAGATGACAACCGGGTTGGATTGGCCCTCAGGCGGGCTGAGCGGCAAAGGCCTGGGCGACCTCGTGGGCCGTGTCTTGGGCCAAAGTTGCATCCTTGGCCTCGACCATCACCCTGACCACGGGCTCAGTACCCGAGGCACGCACCAGGAGCCTGCCCTGGCCAGCAAGGCGTTTCTGGGCGTCCGCACAGGCCTGCACGACTCGGGGCGATTTCTGCCAATCCAGATCAGCGGGCACGCGAACATTGATCAAAGTCTGGGGATAGGACTCCAAATCGGACACCAGCCGATCAAGCGGCTGCTGGAAGCGGACAATCGCCGCCAACACCTGCAGGGCGCTCACGATGCCATCACCCGTGGTGTGCTGATCCAGGCAGAGAATATGGCCGGAGGACTCCCCTCCGAGACTCCAGCCGGTCTCTTTGAGCATTTCCATCACATAGCGATCTCCGACCTTCGAGCGGCGAAAATCAATATGTAGGCGACCCATCGCCCGCTCAAATCCGAGGTTGGTCATGAGGGTGCCCACCACACCCGAGACCGATTCAACGCCCACATGCTTCACACGGTCTTTGACGATCACATAGAGCAGTTGATCACCATCAAAAATCCTGCCCGAGCGATCCACCATGATGAGCCGATCACCGTCACCATCCAGCGCAATGCCGTAATCCGCGCCCTCCGCCTGCACTCGGGTCGCAAGTGAGTTCGGATGGGTGGCCCCGACTCCCGCATTGATATTAAAGCCATCGGGCTCGTGGCCAATGACGATGACTTCAGCACCCAGTTCATGAAAAACAGGCGGTGCAACGTGATAAGCGGCACCGTGGGCGCAATCGACCACCAGCTTCAGGCCACGCAAGGACAGACTGGAGGGAAAAGTGTTTTTGCAGAACTCAATGTAGCGTCCGGAAGCATCTTCCAAGCGACGAGCCTTGCCGAGATCGGCTGAGGCCACACAGCCCATCGGATGATCAATGGCGGTCTCGATCTCTTTCTCAATTGCATCGGAGAGTTTCTCTCCCTGGCCATCAAAAAATTTGATGCCGTTGTCATCGAAGGGATTGTGCGAAGCACTGATCACAATGCCAGCCGATAGCCGAAGCGCCCGTGTCAAATAAGCCACGGCGGGCGTAGGCATAGGGCCCACGAGCAATACATCCACCCCCGCTGCACTGAACCCAGACTCGAGAGCTGACTCCAGCATATAGCCCGATATCCGCGTGTCCTTGCCAATCAGTACTGTCGGATGAACAGGCCGGCTACCCGCGGCTGTCCTGGCCCTTGCGGCCAACACGCGGCCCGCAGCAAAACCAAGCCTGAGGACAAAATCCGGAGTGACTGGCGGCTTGCCGACCGTGCCACGGATGCCATCGGTTCCAAAGTATTTCCGGCTCATGTCAGGATTCTAATGCGGCCCAGGCCTTGAGCGCATCGACGGTCTCGCGCACGTCATGCACGCGCAAAAACTGGGCGCCGTGGGCGGTCGCCCAGAGCGCCACTGCCACGCTGCCCGCAACCCGGCGGGACGGATCCTGCTGGCCGGTAATCTCCCCGATCATGCGTTTGCGTGATACCCCCACCAGAACGGGCGCAATCCCAGCCATCACTGACAAGGCTTTCAGTAGGGCAATGTTGTGCGCCAGTGTTTTACCAAAACCAAAGCCGGGGTCAATGAGAAGACGATGCTGATCAACGCCAAGCTGAAGAAAGCGATCACGTTGCGCAGTCAGAAACCCGGTCACCTCTGCAACCACATCCTCATAAGTTGGATCCTGTTGCATGGTGGCCGGTTCGCCAAGCATATGCATGATGCATAGACCACAGGAGGAATTTGCCGCGATATCGATTGCCTGCGGATCCCGAAAACCATTGACATCGTTGATCAGATCCACCCCTGCCGCGATCACTTGCTGCATCACCTGTGGCCTGCGGGTGTCGACAGAGATGGGTACGCCAAACGATACCGCCCTCTCCACCACGGGCATGATGCGATCAAGCTCTTCCTGAATACTGACAGGGGCCGCGCCGGGCCGGGTGGATTCGCCGCCGATATCCAGGATATCGGCGCCCTCTTCGATCAGGCGCTGAGCATGGGCAATCGCTCTTTGGGCATTGATCCCTCCACCCGAATTCATGAACTGACCACCATCGGAAAAGGAATCCGGTGTGACATTCACGATGCCCATGACCAGGGGCCGATTGAGCGTGAGCCGGTAGCGGCCACAAATGAAAACCGGCGGATGTTCCGCCGGTTGTGTGAAGCCAATCACCGCCCTAGGCCGCGGCTGGCGCCGTAGGCGCAACACCGGTGGGGCCAGGCCCGCCAGAGCTGGACGTGCCCGACCCAGCCTGCTTCGGTGGACGCGGGGGGCGGCCCTCGATGATGTCGTTGATCTGATCAGCATCAATGGTTTCCCACTCCAACAGCGCATTGGCCATGGCGTGCATTTTGTCTTTGTTGTCTTCAATCAGCTTGCGGGCCACTGCATATTGCTCATCAATGATGCGGCGGATTTCCTTATCCACCTGCTGCATGGTGGACTCGGATACATGGGTGGTCTTGGTGATGGAACGGCCAAGGAAGACTTCGCCTTCGTTTTCCGCATAGACCATCGGGCCAAGTTCATCACTCATGCCATAGCGCGTGACCATATCGCGTGCCAGCGCTGTGGCACGCTCAAAGTCATTCGACGCACCAGTAGTCATCTGATTCATGAAGACCTCTTCAGCGATACGGCCACCGAAGAGCACCGAGATGGTGTTGAGCATGCGATCTTTATCCATGCTGTAGCGGTCGCCTTCCGGCAGCTGCATGGTGACGCCCAGGGCGCGGCCACGGGGAATGATCGTGACTTTGTGCACCGGATCGGTCTTCGGCAGCATGCGGGCCACCAAAGCGTGGCCTGACTCGTGGTACGCCGTATTCTTGCGTTCTTCCTCGGGCATCACGATGGACTTGCGCTCGGCACCCATCATGATTTTGTCTTTGGCTTTTTCAAAATCCATCATCTCGACTACCCGGCCATTGCGGCGGGCAGCAAAGAGCGCGGCCTCGTTGACCAGGTTCGCCAGATCTGCGCCGGAGAATCCTGGTGTGCCGCGCGCAAGGATATCGGCCCGCACATCAGGAGCAATCGGTACCTTGCGCATATGGACATTGAGGATTTGCTCGCGGCCACGGACATCGGGGAGTGAGACCACCACTTGGCGATCAAAGCGCCCCGGACGTAGAAGCGCGGGATCCAGCACATCGGGCCGGTTGGTTGCGGCAATTACGATGATGCCCTGGCCGGTCTCAAAGCCATCCATCTCAACCAGCATCTGGTTGAGGGTTTGTTCACGCTCATCATTGCCACCGCCCAGGCCTGCGCCGCGCTGACGGCCCACTGCATCGATCTCATCAATGAAGATGATGCAGGGCGCCTGCTTCTTGGCCTGGTCAAACATGTCGCGCACGCGGGCCGCGCCCACACCGACAAACATCTCGACGAAGTCAGAGCCAGAGATTGAGAAAAATGGCACCTTGGCCTCGCCGGCAATCGCCTTGGCAAGCAATGTTTTACCAGTACCCGGCTGGCCCACCATGAGCACGCCACGGGGAATGCGGCCACCAAGTTTTTGAAACTTGGAGGGATCACGCAGGAATTCCACGAGCTCCTGTACTTCTTCCTTGGCCTCATCACAGCCGGCGACATCGGCAAAGGTCACCGCATTGGTGTTTTCATCCAGCATGCGGGCGCGAGATTTCCCGAAGGAGAAGGCACCACCCTTGCCGCCGCCCTGCATCTGGCGCATAAAGAATACCCAGACGGCAATCAGCAGCAGCATCGGGAACCAGGACACGAAAATGCTCATCAGCACCGAAGGCTCTTCCTCTGCCTTGGCGGAGACCCGCACGCCATACTTCATCAGATCGGACACCATCCAGAGATCCTGCGGGGTGTTCACTGTGATCTGACGCTCATCGCTGGTGATGGCGCGAACGGTTCGGCCTTCGACCTGGGCGGACTTGATGCGACCCTGGCGGGCTTCTTCCATGAACTGTGAATATGGGACATCCGGGCCACGGGCCTGACGGGTATCGAACTGGCGGAAAACCGTGAACAGGACCAAGGCGATGACCATCCAAATCGCGGCCTTGGGAATCATGTTGTTCAAGCTGGTGCTCCTTCAAAAAGCGCAAAAGTGAAGCCCGGGGAAATTCCCAAGCGAGTTAGTTGGATTCTATGCCCCAGGAATAGTTTCCTCAACGACATTTTCCCGCCACTACAACAGGAATGTGGCGCCAAAGCGAGGGTTTTCAAGGGGTCTTTTCCGGCTTTAAACGCCGACCGAGCAGAAAAGTCTCGCTCGACTGGGCGCGCGAGGCGGGCGGCTTGCGGGCCGAAACGGAAACGAAATGTCGCTTGAAGAGTTCCACGAGCTGGCTATAGCCGCTGCCTTGGAAGGCCTTCACCAGGAGCGCGCCCTCGGGTTTGAGGTGCTCCCGGGCGAATTCCAGCGCCAACTCACAGACATGCATCACGCGGGCTGCATCTGCCGATTCCACTCCCGAGAGGTTGGGTGCCATGTCGGAGAGCACAAGATCGACCTTCTGGCCTGCGAGCCGCTCTGCCAAGCCATGGGAGACGGACTCCTCCCGGAAGTCACCCTCTATGAACGCCACATCGGCGATCGGCTCCATGGGCAGGATATCCAGCGCAATGATCCGGCCATGGACCCGCTTGCCGGAATCGCCCGGCAGCTTCACCGAAAGGATCTCGCGCACGACCTGTGACCAGCTGCCCGGCGCACTGCCGAGGTCCACCACTGTCATGCCAGGTTTGATGAGTTTGTCTTTTTCCTGAATACCCAGGAGCTTGAAGGCCGCCCTCGAACGGTAGCCTCTGGCCTGGGCCTGACGCACATAGGGATCAGTGAGATGCATGTGCATCCACTGAGGATTGAATTTGTTTTTAGCCAATCAGACGTAGCGAACATCCAGGATCTCGACCTGGCGAGCGCCGCCAGGCGCATGCACCACCGCGACATCGCCGACAGATTTTCCGATCAGTGCACGGGCAATGGGGCTGGAGATCGAGATCTTGTTTTGCTTGAGATCGGCTTCGTCGTCGCCAACGATTTGGTAAGTGTGTTTTGCTTCGGATTCGATCTCAACAAGATCCACCGTGGTGCCAAACACCACGCGGCCATCCTGCTCGATCTCGGCCGGATCAATGATCTGCGCATTGGCCAGCTTGGCCTCCAGATCGGAGATGCGGCCCTCGATAAAGCCCTGACGCTCTTTGGCGGCATCGTATTCGGCGTTCTCGGAGAGATCACCCTGGGCACGGGCCTCGGCGATTGCGTTGATCACAGCAGGCCGTTCCTTGTGCTTGAGACGATTCAACTCTTCTTTCAAGAGTTCAGCGCCGCGGACAGTAAGAGGAGTAATGCTCATGTTCAGCTTTCAGTGTATGGTGATCTGCCTGTGCATGCTTTGTACATCGATCACGGTGAGCGAGGCATCCAGCAGATGCCGAATACCTTCCACAGCCGCCTTCGCGCCAGCGATCGTGGTGTAAGTCGTGACCCGGGATGCCAGGGCGGTTGTGCGAATGGAACGCGAATCGGCAATCGCCGAACGTTTTTCTTCCACCGTATTAATCACAAACTGTACATCACCATTTTTGATCATGTCCACCACATGGGGCCGGCCCTCGGTCACCTTGTTCACGGTGGCAACCTCAATGCCGGCAGCGGCAATCGCGGCTGCGGTGCCGCGGGTCGCCAATAGCTTAAAGCCCAGGTCGGAGAGCATCCTGGCGATCTCGACTATGGCGGGCTTATCGCTGTTTTTCACACTGATAAATGCACGGCCCGATGTGGGCAGCCGAACGCCCGCACCCAACTGAGACTTCACAAAGGCCTCGGCGAAGGTATCGCCCACGCCCATCACCTCGCCGGTGGACTTCATTTCCGGGCCAAGAATGGTATCCACGCCCGGGAATTTCACGAAGGGAAATACCGCCTCTTTGACGGAGTAATACGGCGGATTGATCTCGGCACCAATGGCCTGGTCATCAAGCGAGCGGCCCAGCATGGCCCGCGCAGCGACCTTGGCCAGCGGAATGCCAGTGGCTTTGGACACATAAGGCACGGTGCGCGATGCACGCGGATTGACCTCCAGAACAAACACATTGCCGTTCTGAATCGCAAACTGCACGTTCATGAGGCCCACGACGTTGAGCGCCCGGGACATGAGGGCTGTTTGGCGCTTGAGCTCTTCAATCATTGCCGGGGCAAGGGAATACGGGGGCAGACTGCAGGCAGAGTCGCCCGAATGCACGCCCGCCTGCTCGATGTGTTCCATGACCCCACCAATAAAGACACGTTTGCCATCTGACAAACAATCGACATCGACCTCGATAGCGTCATTTAAGAAGCGGTCCAGCAACACTGGGGAATCATTCGATACCTTGACGGCCTCACGCATGTAGCGCTCGAGATCCCGCTGCTCATGCACGATCTCCATGGCCCGGCCGCCCAGCACATAGCTGGGCCGTACCACCAGCGGGTAACCGATTTCCGTGGCCAGACGAATGGCCTCTTCTTCGGTACGCGCAGTCCGGTTAGGCGGCTGGCGGAGTTCCAGCTTCATGAGCAGTTTCTGGAAACGCTCGCGGTCTTCAGCAATATCAATCGATTCGGGCGAGGTGCCCACAATCGGCACACCCGCAGCCTCCAGCGACTTGGCCAGTTTCAACGGTGTTTGACCACCATATTGAACAATCACGCCAATAGGTTTTTCTTTATCGACGATCTCCAGTACGTCTTCCAGAGTGAGCGGCTCGAAATAGAGCCGATCCGAAGTGTCGTAATCAGTGGAAACGGTTTCCGGATTGCAGTTGACCATGATGGTCTCAAAACCATCTTCGCGCAGGGCCATGGCCGCATGCACACAGCAGTAATCAAACTCAATACCCTGGCCGATGCGGTTGGGACCACCACCCAGCACAATCACTTTTTTGCGATCAGAGGGATTGGCCTCGCATTCCTCTTCATAGGTTGAATAGAAATACGATGTCGATGTCGAAAATTCTGCAGCACAGGTGTCCACCCGCTTATAGACCGGACGCACATTGAGCGCATGGCGTAGCTTACGCACCTCGCCCTCGGTGGTATCCAGTAGGTAAGCCAGGCGGCGATCAGAGAATCCCTTGCGCTTCAGTGTGCGCAGTGAATCAGCATCCAGATCTGCGATGGTCATCTTGTCGAGCTCAAGCTCAATATCGATGATCTCTTTGATCTGGACCAGGAACCAGGGATCGATCTTGGTCAGGCCATGCACCTCTTCGACCGAGAAGCCCTGGGCAAATGCATCGCCCACGTACCAAATGCGCTCCGGGCCCGGCTCACCGAGTTCTTCCTCAATCCGTTCGCGATCGGTGGTCTTCTGATTCATGCCGTCTACACCAACTTCCAGACCACGCAGAGCCTTTTGGAAAGACTCTTGAAATGTGCGGCCCATGGCCATGACCTCGCCCACCGATTTCATCTGGGTGGTGAGATGAGCATCGGCCATCGGGAATTTTTCAAAGGCGAAACGCGGCACCTTGGTGACGACATAGTCGATGGTGGGCTCAAAGGAAGCCGGGGTGGCGCCACCGGTGATGTCGTTTTTCAGTTCATCCAGGGTGTAGCCCACGGCCAGCTTGGCGGCCACTTTGGCAATAGGAAAGCCCGTGGCCTTGGATGCAAGCGCAGAAGATCGCGACACACGCGGATTCATCTCGATCACAATCAGTCGACCATTGGCAGGGTTGACCGCGAACTGTACGTTCGATCCACCGGTATCCACACCGATCTCCCGCAGGATGGCAATCGAGGCATCCCGCATGACCTGGTATTCCTTATCGGTCAGCGTTTGCGCAGGCGCAACAGTGATGGAATCCCCGGTGTGAATGCCCATCGGGTCCAGGTTCTCAATCGAGCAGACGATGATGCAGTTATCCGCGCGATCGCGAACCACTTCCATCTCGTATTCTTTCCAGCCGATCAGCGATTCTTCAATGAGCAATTCATTGGTGGGGGAGGCCTCAATCCCGCGCTTACAAATGGTTTCAAACTCTTCGGCGTTATAGGCAATACCGCCGCCGGTGCCGCCGAGTGTGAAACTGGGCCGAATCACCAAAGGAAAGCCGCTGCCACCCGTGATGGCGCCAATCTGTTTTTGTACCGCCCAGGCTTCTTCCAAGGTATGGGCAATGCCCGACTTGGCCGAATCCAGGCCGATCTTGGTCATCGCATCTTTAAACTTCAGGCGGTCTTCGGCCTTTTCAATTGCCTCTTCCTTGGCGCCGATCAGCTCGACCTTGAACTTATCAAGCACGCCTTCACGGTGCAGATCCAGGGCACAGTTGAGCGCCGTCTGGCCGCCCATGGTGGGCAGCAGGGCATCGGGTTTTTCTTTCTCAATAATCTTGGCAACGGTCTGCCAGGTGATCGGCTCAATATAGGTGACATCGGCCGTTTCCGGATCGGTCATGATCGTCGCCGGGTTGCTATTGACCAGAATAACTTTGTAGCCCTCTTCTTTGAGGGCCTTGCAGGCCTGGGCGCCGGAGTAATCGAATTCACAGGCCTGGCCGATCACGATCGGTCCCGCGCCGATGATCAGAATGCTGTTGATATCAGTACGCTTAGGCATGACCGGCCCCGCGATGCTGTGACATCAGTGTGATGAAACGATCAAACAGCGGCCCGATATCGTGGGGACCGGGACTGGCCTCGGGGTGGCCCTGAAAACAAAACGCCGGTGTATCGGTGCGCTCAAGGCCCTGAATGGATTGATCGAAGAGCGAGACATGGGTGACCCGCATGTTCTTCGTCAGTGACGCTGCGTCCACTGCAAACCCGTGGTTTTGCGATGTGATGAACACCCGTTTGGAATCAAGATCCTGCACGGGATGGTTAGCACCATGGTGGCCGAATTTCATTTTCAAGGTTTTGGCCCCCGATGCCAGGGCCATGATCTGGTGACCCAGGCAGATGCCGAACACAGGAAGCTTTTTCTCCATCGCTTGAGCCACCGCCCGGATAGCGTAATCGCAGGGTTGAGGATCGCCGGGACCATTGGAGAGAAACACGCCATCCGGTTTGAGCGCTTCGATATCTGAAAAGGCAGTCTGTGCAGGCATCACCGTGATCTTGCAGCCACGATCAGCCAGCATGCGCAGAATGTTGTGCTTGACACCAAAATCCAGCGCCACCACATGAAACTGCGAGGCAGCAATCTGACTGTGGCCCTTGCCCAGGACCCAAGAGCCCTCGGTCCAGACATAGGGTTTGGTGGTGGAGACCACCTTGGCCAGATCCATACCAACCAGGCCAGGGAACCCCTTTGCGGCAGCAATGGCTTTGTCGGCATCCAGTGATTCGCCTGGGGCGCCCGCCAGCAATGCGCCGTTCTGCGCGCCCTTTTCGCGCAAGATGCGCGTGAGCCGCCGGGTATCGATGCCCGCAATGCCCACCACGCCTGCGCGCTTGAGCGACTCAGACAGGCTCTGCTCGGAACGGAAATTGGAGACAACCTGCGACAGATCACGAATGATCAGGCCTGCAGCGTGAATCTGAGAGGACTCTGCATCTTCAGCATTCATGCCGACATTGCCGATGTGCGGATAGGTCAGCGTGACGATTTGGCGGCAATAGCTCGGGTCGGTCAGGATTTCCTGGTAACCGGTCATTGCGGTGTTGAAAACGACCTCGCCACCCGATAGGCCGACAGCGCCAATGGATTGGCCTTTGAAGAGCGTGCCGTCGGCAAGCGCAAGCAATGCCTCCGCCACGTGTGGAGACTGGCGAAACAAGAAATTTACTCCCGGAATTTTTGCAATTATAAGGCCGAAAGCCGGGTTTCCGAAATCGGTTCAGCCAGCGCCAGAGGCGAATACCGTCAGAGTCGTAATCAGGCCTGCAAGCCAGGCCAGGCTACGCAACGAAGACTTGTCTGCGACATAAAACGCCACATACAGGATGCGGGCCACAACAAAAAAGATTGCCAGGCTATCGAGTTTCCCGGGGTCAGCTTTGTTGAACATCGCCATGGTCATGGCAATACCAAACCAAATGAAGGCCTCCCAGCAGTTGGCCTGGGCCGCATTGGCACGACGTCGAAATCCCTCCTGCCGGGCCAGCCATTCGCGGGGGGCGCGGTTGTCGTAATCTGAGGCGCCCCACTTTGAGATCCCTGCGCACACGATCGGCATCAGCCCCGTGATCATCAGGCACCACATTGCAATGGTCATAGTTTTCTCCGCTCTCTGACCGCCTGGGCAATTGTGCCCAGGTCGATGTATTCCAGTTCGCCGCCCACAGGCACACCGCGCGCAAGGCGCGAGACTCTTTTCTGCTCGTATAAGCCCTTGGATTTGAGCAGGCTTTCAATCGCGTGGGCAGTGGCCTCACCTTCAGGCGTGAAGTTGGTGGCAATCACCACCTCTTTGACTTCATCACTGGTCACCCGCGCCACCAGCCGATCCAAGTGGATTTCGCGTGGGCCAATGCCATCCAACGGCGAGATCCTGCCCATGAGTACGAAATACAGGCCACGCCAGGCATGGCTCTGCTCCACTGCCAACAAATCAGAGGGCGACTCCACCACGCAGAGCTGACTGCGATCACGACCCTGATCGGCACAGACCTGGCAGAGCTCATCCTCGGTAAACGTGTTGCATTCCCGACAATGGCGAATTGCAGCGACGGCATGCAAGAGTGACTGGCCCAGAATCTCTGCGCCGGATGGATCATGCTGCAAGAGATGCATGGCCATGCGCTGTGCGGTCTTGGGTCCAACACCAGGCAATCGCCGCAGGGCCTCGGTCAGCGCATCGAGCGCATGCGGCGTGACAGGGAGCGTTTTCACACCAAGGGAATCAGAAGAGTTTCATCCCGGGCGGCAGAGGTAGTCCCGCAGTGACTGCCGACATGCGCTGCTGCGCAAGCGCCTCGGCCTTGGTGGCCGCATCATTAAACGCTTCCACCAGAAGATCCTGCAAGGTCTCGCGATCATCGGCATCTGCCGACATCAGGCTCGGATCAATGGAGACCGATTTCAACTGGTTCTTGCAGGTCATGGTGAGCTTGACCAGTCCCGCACCGGATTGGCCCTCTACCATCTCATTGGCAAGACTATCCTGCACCTGTTTCATCTTTTCCTGCATCTGCTGCGCCTGGCGCATGAGGCCTGCAATTTGGCCTTTCATCATGATGGGCTTCCTTTCCTGGTTGCACGAATCGAACCCGGCACAATCTTGCCGCCAAAATCCTGCAAGATGGACTGCACAACGGGATCGGATTGAATTTTGGCCTCTGCCTGTGCCTGAGCCTGGGCTGCTGCATCCGCATCCTCTGCTGCTGCCGTGAGCGAATCGGTATCACCCAGTTCCACCTCAATGCGGCAGGGCTTACGAAAATGACTGGTCAGCGCATCCTGGGCCTTGGCAACCACCGCCGTTTCAGTGAGTGCGGGGATGGCGACACGAAACCTGCAATTCACACTGCGGCCCGCATCTTCAAAAGACAATAGTTTTGCCTGCTGCACAAACTGCCGGGCAAGGCCGGATACCGCGAGAGCACGTGACACCGTTGGCCACTGCTCGGGAGTAAGTGAGGCTGCAGGGGCGGCTGCGGGGGCGGCGGGAGCATCATCTCGCGGGCCAGGGGCCCGTGGCGATCCGACAGGGTTATGGATTGCTTCGCCTGCAGCACGCAATGAGGATGGGGGTTTGGCGCGCAACGACGGTTGCGCATTGGGGCGTGATGATGGCATCGACACCCTGTCGTCTTGAGGGCCAGAGGCCCGTGGGGATCCACCCGGCTGAAACGCAAAGAGCCGCAGCAGGGTCATCTCCAGACCCGTGCGCTCATCCGGCGCCAAGGAGAGATCGCGCCTTCCAAGCACCACGATTTGATAATTGAGTTGCAGCAGTTCGGCCGACATCTTTTCGGCCAATAGGGCCACCGTCTGCGTGGGATCTTCGTGGGTTTCAATTTTCAGTGTCGATAAGGCGGCGGCCTGATGAAACCACTTGGCCATCTCCGCGAGCAGGGCATCAGCAGAGCCACCGGCTGAGAGCAATTCCTCCAGGGTGGTAAAGGCCGCCACAGGCTGGTGGTCGGCGATTTCTCGCAACAGGCGCGCCAGCAACTCACGCTGTACCAGTCCCAGCATCGACTGCACTGCGGATTCGGTCACACGACCCGCACCATAGGCAATTGCCTGATCGGTTAATGACAAGCTATCGCGCACGCTGCCCTGGGCCGCGGCAGCAAGCCATGAGAGCGCCACAGGCTCGGCCTCAATGCCTTCCTGCTCCAGTACCCATTTCAGATGCTGCTCCAACGTATCAGGCGGCACATTTTTCAAATTGAACTGTAAGCACCGCGAAAGCACAGTCACTGGAATCTGCTGCGGATCGGTGGTCGCCAACAGAAACTTCACATCGGGTGGGGGCTCTTCCAGTGTCTTGAGCATGGCGTTAAACGCATGCTTAGAGAGCATGTGGACTTCATCGATCACATAGACTTTGAAGCGGCCTGCTGTGGGTGCGAACTGGGCCTGCTCCAGCAGTTGTTGGATCTCACCCACACCACGATTGGAAGCAGCATCGATCTCGATGTAATCCACAAACCGGCCACCATCAATCTGGTTACAGGCACTGCAGACCCCACAGGGGTTGCTGCTGATGCCCTGCTCACAATTCAGGGCCTTGGCGATGATGCGGGCCAGGGTTGTTTTCCCTGTGCCACGTGTTCCGGTCAAAAGGTAGGCATGATGCAGCCGCTTTGCATCCAACGCATGCGCGAGCGCCTTGACCACATGATCCTGGCCCACGACCTGCTGAAAATGTTTTGGCCGCCATTTGCGCGCCAACACCACGGGCACAGACTGAGACATCGGATTGGCCTGCCCCGGCGGCAATTCTTCAGCGGAAAACAAAGCATCGGTCATAGGATGGTGGGCGGCCTTAAAGTGGGGGCGAGCCGGACCCCCGGCACTTGAGAAATTCAGCCTTGGCTGCTTCGTTCCCGACCTGACCAGGTATGCCGACTCCCAATGCGGGGCGGCCCGCCTTAACCTGAGTGTACCAATTCCCCACTCTGCAGGCGCCAGACCTGTGCGGCGGCCGTCAGGATCATGGACTGGATTTGTGCACCGGGTCGGATGATTTGAAATGCATGCTGATAGCTGGCCAACTGTTCCGCATAATCACTGCGCTCGGACGCCAACACCTGCCATTTGAAATCGATGATCCACCAGACCTCTGGCGTCTGATTCATGCGGATGACACGATCCGGCCGCATGATCGATCCCGGCGCAGGATGGGATATTGGCCACTCCCGCTCGGCATAGGCCAGCAGCGATGGATCAAAAATTCTATGCCCAAAATCTGATTCCATAATCGTTGCCACGGCCTGCAAGACTCTGAGTCGGGACTCAGCAGACAGGGCGAACTCCGCAATCAAGGCCTGCGTGTGCGCCTGATGCAATCCCGCTCCAAATTGAAGCAGTCGATGCAGCGCCTTGCCCTGGCGTATTGCCTCGTTATCGCTGACCGGCTCGGCCAGCATGCCGGGGGCAGTCTTGGGGAAACGCACCCCCCGCCAGACGAGTGGCACGGATGTCAAACGTGTTGCAGCAGTCTGCGGCAACGGCGGTGCCCAGACTTCACAAGAAGCAGCGGCCTTGTCATACCAGGTACTGCCTGCGTCTGACTCGGATTCAGACTCCGCAGAAGCGCCTGCGCCCTGCTGCGATTTCTTGGTGGCGCTAAACAGCAGCGCCCGCTTTGCACGTGTCATGCCGACATACAGCAAGTTGAAATCTTCATCCTGCGCCTGGCGACGATCCTCTCTTAGCGCAGCCACCACGGTGGCGTTATACGGATCGGTCGATGCCCAGCTCACGACGCCACGGATTGCATCACGATCCTCTGACCAATCGATCAGCCATCGCACGCCACGATCGGACTGCTCCCGATCCATCAATCCAGCCAGCACCACGACCTCTGCCTCCAGCCCCTTGGCGCCATGCAGGGTGGAGAGCGTCACAGCGCGAACATTCAGCATCACGCCGGGGCCTGGGGTCTCGGATGCCTTGGCTGTGGACCATCGGCTGAGCTCTTGAAGAAATCTCGGCAGGCTGGGCAGTCTGCCAGTGTCCAGGTCCAAAGCCAGCCCAATGAAAGCCTCCAGATTGGCAAGGCACTGCAGACCCCGCGCGCCGGAAAATCGTGCGGCGATTCGATCAAAGACATCTCGTTCGTGGAGCACACGATCCAGCAGGTCATGCACCGGAAGCTGCGAAGCCAAGGCAATCCATCGGTCCAAAGTGTCGCGGACTTCAATCAGCCAGGGCTCGGCATCCGGCTGTCGCGATAGGGCCTGAAGCCGATCAAAGAATGCGCCTGAAGAATGCGCAGTTTCTTGCACGGCAATTCGCGCCAACTGCTGATCATCCAAAAGAAAAATTGGGCTTTTCAGTGCGTGGGCGCAGTCGATATCCGACCAAGGAAAGGCAAGAAAACGCAGCAGTGCAATGACATCCTGCACTTCGGGCTCAGCCAGCAGCCCGCCCATTCGATCGCTGACAAATGGTATGCCCACCCGTGTCAGGGCGGACTCATAAGCGGCCATATGGGTACGGGTACGCACCAGAATTTTTACATCGGACCACTGCAAATCGGGGTAGCGTGCACGCAAAGCAATCAGCGCATGTGCGATCTGGACGCCCTCGGCATCCCAATCCGGGGCCACCGGCAACCGCGCGACCAGGCCCTCCTGCTCAGCCACAGCAGTGGCATGTTCGACAAATCGTGACGCCCCAGGAATCGTGGGCATGATTTTGTTGAGCGCATCAACAATGGGCTGTCGACAGCGCCGTGTGGCATTGGCCTGCAGCAGCTCAGCGCCATAGTGGGCCTTTAACCACTGCGCTGCCGCCTGAAAGACCTGTGGGTCTGCGCGCCGAAAACGGTAAATCGATTGCTTCGGATCCCCCACGATAAAAACCTTGGGCGCACTGCACCGCATGGTGTCATCAGCCTGCTCATACTGCGCGAACCATCGCCGCAGCATGGCCCACTGCACCGGGTTTGTATCTTGGAATTCATCGACCAGCACATGGGCAATCTGGGTATCAAGCCGCGCATGAAAGGCGGCGGCAAGCTCACCCCCAAGCAATTCCCAGGCTTTGGACTCAAGGCCGGAGAAATCGGTCTCATGGCCCCTTCCCATGATGTCTTCCAGGCATTGGGCAAGCATCTCGCTACACGCCCATAGGGCCCTGGTACGGGCCTGCGCGCTGCGCTCATCACATTGATCCAGCATGATCATGAAGGCCTCGCCAAACAGGCGAACCTCTTCTTTCAGCGCCGGGCCCTGTGCACCCCAGACGCCGAGATCCTTGCCTTTGCGAACAAATTTTTCATTGCCACCCTTAAGCTGATATCGAGATGGCGGGTCTTCTTCGAGCGCTTGATCAACCTTGCGCAATGTAAGAAACACTTTGCGTAAATCATCGACCTCAGCCTGATCCCATCGGGTCAACAGCCCACAGAATTCATCACGGCCCTCGACAAGCGCATAGGCCTGTGCAAGCCGCTCGGCCCGAAGACGCTGAGCATGATAGAAATCAGCAATTGCCTGCGCATTCAGAATCTGCGCCCGCTCAAGTTCAGCGGCAGCCTGCTCCCCCGACACACGAAGTGCCCCCAGTTGGTCCGCAAAGGCGCGCCACTCCACCCTCGCCAGCACCCAGTCCTCCATTGCCGCGCGCACAGCGCCACTGCCCATCTGCGCTACCAGCCTGTCGTAAGGAACACGCCCCGCATGTTCCGCAAGAAATACCTGCCAGGCCTGCCGCAGCAGATCCCATGTGCGCTGAGACAATGTCATGGTGGCCCAGCCCGCCATCTTCAGCGGTGCCATCGCGGCAAGACGGATGTACCAGCTATGAAAGGTGGAGATGGTGGGCGGCTGTGGATCGGATAAAAACCTTGCCAACGCTTTTGGTGCAGCGGCCATCGCAGATTCAAGCGCTTCGCCGGCCATGCCCCACTGCATGAGTTTTTGCCGCAGCGCTTGCGGTGTGGCACTGGCCATTTCTCTTAAGTGGCCAATCACCCGATGACGCATCTCAGCAGCAGCCTTGTTGGTAAATGTCAGCGCGAGAATGGACCTGGGCGGCACGCCCTCGAGCAGCGCTCGGGTGATTCGGGACGACAGCAGCCAGGTCTTGCCACTGCCCGCGCAGGCCTCGACCACGACGCTGCCGGAGGTATCAAGGGCCTTGGCGGGGTCAAGATTCATGGGGCACCTCATCGCGCCGACAAACACCCCGCACGCTGCAGTAATCGCAAATGCGGTCTTCTTTATTCATGCCGCTTGCAAAAACGGGCTCGCGGCTCTGAATGGCTTTTAATGCATCCGCTACCCGAACTGCTGCTTGCGCGGCAATCTTGTGAACATCTTGGCCCGACTCCTCCTGCAGACTGACCTCGACCACGCCCTCACGTCGCACAGAGACATAGCGCACATCATCAATCGCAGGTGTGTCTTCAGTTTGCGCAGCAAGCCAGGCATAGAGCGGCAGTTGTAGATCCTCGCCTTGCGGCCCAACACGTTTCGATAACGCCTTGGCATCGGTTGTCTTGAAATCGATCAGCCGCTGGCCGGTCTTCTCCCACCGATCAATACGCCCTTTGAGCGTGACACTCACCGATTCAAGAACGCGCTGGACATCATGCTCGGTCACCACCTGACCACCCGCAACGGATGCTCCATAAAGCCATCGCGCCAATTCCGGAACAATCGCCATGACATCGGCCCGCAGTTTTACGCGAATCGCTGCCGGCATCGGAAGATTGAGCGGCCTACCGTGACGGTCGCAGAAAAAGGGCCGCGACAACACTGTATCAATCTGTGTCACTAACCATGCATTGCAATCCGGGATCGATGAAAAGGTCTGAGTTGCTCCTTTCAAGACCAGGTGCACCAACGATCCCAAATCGGCGCTGGCGGCGTCCTCTTCCAGCTCAGGCACCTGCGCCAAGCCCATCAGCCTTGCCAGCATGAATTGGTAGGGACAGTCGATGAGCGACTGTGCCTGAGACACAGTGATTTCTGCAGGCAGGGCATAAGGCCAGACCGCTCCCGCTATCGGTACACCCTGATCGGTGGTGAGGTCATGCCGAGTGTCGATGGATCCATCCATCCGGGCCTTTGGCACGTAAGACTCTGGCGCAATGCCCAGCTCCGGCACCACTTCCGCAGCGGACTCTGGAGTCTGCGGACTCAGAAGCTGCAGCCAAGGGGAGAACTCCACTTCACTATCGGGCTTATCACTGGTGGCAATCACAGTCAGCGGTATGCCCGACTGCCACAAGGCAAGGAATTGAGCGAACTGCTCGGACTCGATCTGCTGGGGATCGTTTTGCAGGCCCATCTCGGCAAATCGCTTTGGCTCGAAGAACTGCGGTGCCAAACGCTGAGGCAATCGTGCGGAGTCACCACCCACGATCAGCACGGCCTTGGGCTGATGCCAACACAGTGACGACAATGACACCACACGTACTGCTGCGCCTGGCCTTGGCTCCACAAAGCGGGCACGGTTTAACTCCTCTGTCAGCACCGCATGCCAAAGCGAGGCGGAGATCAGCGTGTCATCACCGTGGGCTCGGGCCTGCAGGCCCTGCAGCGCCGCAATCAGCGATTGGCCTGCCGGGTCTTGGACAAGCGTGGACTCCAATCCGCAGTGGGCCATGGCCAAAAGCAGACGCTCACCCCATTGCGCCAGAGAGAATCGGGCGCCGGCACTCGCTGGCGTGATTACAGATGCCGAAAACGGCAGCAGATCTTGCTGAATCAGATCTGCAAGATCAATCGCAGCGATACGCCCAAAGCCGCGCAGGGCATCATCCAGCGCGCGCTGCCGTTGCGAATCAAATCCGAACTGGGCCTTCAGTCCCGCGAGCACATAGGGCGAATGAATCCACTCCAGCAACGACTGGGTAGTGGCCTGACGAATCAACAAATCATTCAAACCAACCACTGCACTGGCGACCACGGTGGTATCCAGCGCCCAGCCAGAGCGATCACCGAGCGACTCACCCGCACGCTCAAGCAGAGCCCGCATACGCCGCACTGCTTTGCGGTCCAGGGCCACAACACCGATGTCATCCATGCCCTGTGCCCGCCAATCCAGTATCACCTTGACTGCCGCCCAGGCGGATTCCTCCAGCGTGTTGGCAGCGATGAGCCGACGCTGCCCCACCGCCAATGACATCTGCTGCGCCACCAGCACCGGTGCATAAGACCAGATGGTGATGGCATCGACATCAACACCCCAGAGCAGTTTTGCCATCGACAACTCAAGCGCCGACGGTGAGATGCCGAAACAAAACCAGACCTGTAGTTGATTCGAGCCATGGTCCGTGGATTTCGCGCCAGCAGCATGCGACTTAAGCCAGGCGACCCGGTCATGCTCACGACGATTGGCCAAATGCAGCCTGCGCAAAACAGCCAGATCTTCTGACAGGTGGCGGGCTTGCGGCAGGCTGTGATCCGTCTCAAGCCACTCCCAGCCATCGAATAAAGCAGCCCATTGGGCCGCAAGCGATAAGGCCGCCCTGGGCGATGCGCCTAACGATGCCCTCAGGTCTTTGTAATCAAGCAGCTGTTGCGCAAGTTCCACGCGACGCGAAGCAGTTGATCGCGGCGGTGACAACACAATTCCCCCGCTTGAAGCTTGCAGTGTGCGAATGACCAGTTCATCGAAGGCCTGCTCCAGCGTGCCGCACCAAGGCAAAGGGGCACCCTGCTCCCGACCGGGCCAGCTGGTCTGGGCCAGGGCCGTTTTCAGCGCTGCTGCGGCCAAGGGGGAATCCACGAGCAGAACGGGCGACGCCAGACCATCCAGGGCTGACATGGCCTGAGCCACGGCCGGGGCCAGATTGGCATCGACAGGGAGAGAAATTGCTTTGGGCTTCACCGGACTTATGCTATCTTCTTCCCGAAATTAGTCGTTGTTATACCGACAAGCAGGCTCACCTGGCGATCCTGGTTCCCAGCCAGAGTGCTTCAACAGCCTGCCGAAAGAAGAAACAAAAAAACCCCCACAATCAAAATTTGCAGCCGTCAGTGGTTCCTCCCTTTGATCGTTCACAACTTCTAACCCCTTTTTGACTATGAGCCAATCTGTATTAGCTGTCAGCGACGCCTCGTTTGAGGCCGATGTTCTGAAATCCGATCTTCCCGTACTGGTCGACTTCTGGGCGGAGTGGTGCGGTCCCTGCAAAATGATCGGCCCAATCGTGGAAGAGATCGCCCGGGAATACAACGGCAAGCTGAAGGTCACCAAACTGAATGTCGACGAGAATGCCGCTGTTCCCGCAAAGCATGGTATCCGCGGCATTCCCACCCTGATTCTGTTCAAAAACGGCGCCGTGGTCTCCCAAAAAGTTGGGGCAGCGGCAAAATCTCAATTGACTGCATGGATCGATAGCAATCTGTAATCTTCCGGGCGGGTCATTCCCGCCCGATGAACACCTATTCCTTGACGTTGGGCCACTACCGCGCCCTCCAGACCCCAAAAGATTTTTTCAACATCGCCGCGAGCGGCGCCTATTCCTCCTAAACACCTATGCATCTCTCTGAACTCAAAGCACTCCACGTGACCCAGCTGGTTGACCTGGCCATGAGCCTGGAAATCGATAACGCCAGCCGCCTACGCAAACAGGAACTGATGTTTGCCATTCTGAAAAAGAAGGCCAAACTCGGCGAGCAAATCTTTGGCGATGGCGTGCTGGAGGTGCTGCCCGATGGATTCGGTTTTCTGCGCTCGCCCGAGTCCAGCTATTTGGCGAGCACCGATGACATTTATCTCTCACCATCTCAGATCCGGCGCTTTAACCTGCATACAGGCGACTCCGTTGAAGGCGAGGTCCGCACGCCCAAAGAAGGCGAACGTTATTTCGCCCTGGTGAAGGTCGACAAAATCAATGGCCAGCCGCCCGAGGCCTCGAAGAACAAAATTCTGTTTGAAAACTTAACCCCGCTTTTCCCCGACGAGCCGATCACGCTTGAGCGCGATATGAAGGGGGAAGAGAACATCACGGGCCGGGTCATCGACATGATCGCTCCGATTGGCAAGGGCCAGCGAGGGCTGCTGGTTGCATCACCCAAGAGCGGAAAGACCGTGATGATGCAGCACATCGCACACGCGATCACCACCAACTACCCAGAGGTCACACTCATCGTGCTGCTGATTGATGAGCGGCCAGAGGAAGTCACCGAGATGCAGCGCAGTGTGCGCGGAGAAGTCGTGGCCTCGACCTTCGATGAGCCTGCCACACGCCACGTACAGGTGGCCGAAATGGTGATCGAAAAGGCCAAGCGCCTGGTGGAGCACAAAAAAGATGTGGTGATTCTGCTGGACTCCATCACGCGCTTAGCGCGGGCCTACAACACGGTGGTGCCGACCTCGGGCAAGGTGCTCACCGGTGGTGTGGATGCCAACGCACTGCATCGGCCCAAGCGCTTTTTCGGTGCGGCCCGCAATATTGAGGAAGGCGGCTCGCTCACCATCATCGCCACGGCCCTGATTGATACGGGCTCACGGATGGACGAGGTGATCTATGAGGAATTCAAGGGCACGGGCAATATGGAAGTACATCTGGCCCGTCGTCTTGCAGAAAAACGTGTCTATCCAGCCATCAACATCAATCCCTCGGGCACGCGCCGTGAAGAACTGCTGATCAAACAGGATGTGCTGCAGAAGATCTGGATTCTGCGCAAACTGCTACACGATATGGATGAGTTGCAAGCGATGGAGTTTCTGCTTGATAAGATGCGGCAGACAAAAAACAATGCTGAATTCTTTGACATGATGAAGCGGGGCGGCTAACGATTTCGTGGGCTGAGTGCATTCATGTATGGCTGTCCTTGCAAAAGCAAACAGGTGTAGGACAGGCGTTCGTGCTGTCGCCGCCCTTGCAAAAAATGGGAGCATAGATTCAACACTCGTAGGTTTGGATTTTTTGACGGCGGGCAGCGACAGCACGAACGCCTCCGGGCAGAGCTGGTTTAAACAACCGATCAAACATCTTTAGCCCAATCCGCGATTGCCCGACCGCTGTCAAAAAATCCAATCCCTGACGGATTGAGGCTGTGCTCCCATTTTTTGCAAGGGAGGGCAGATCGGGGATTGGGCCCATCAACCCAGGCCCGAAATTGCCAGAAAACCAAATTTCCCTTAACATTCAGCGGTTTAGGCACGTAGCACCCCCATCGCATCCCATGGCGCGGTGCCGGCGACCGGCAACCCCAAAGGAAAAATCATGAAAGCAGGCATCCACCCCGATTACCGCGAAGTTGTGTTCGTCGATCTATCGAACGACTTCAAATTCATCACCCGCTCCACAGTCCAGACCCGTGAAACCACAAAATGGACCGACGGCAAAGAGTATCCGCTCTACAAACTCGATACCAGCTCCGAGTCCCATCCCTTCTTCACCGGCAAGCAGAAGCTGGTGGACACCGCGGGCCGCGTTGAGAAATTCCGCCAAAAGTTTGGCAGCAAGACCGGGAAGAGCGCTTCCAAAGGCGCAGCCAAGGCATAAACGCCCCGGTCAACCCCAATGGCAGCAAACGCAGAAGGCAGCCGAAAGGCTGCTTTTTCATTTCTAGAGGCAGGCAGCACCGCGCCCCTTCCCGGCCTTGCCGCGAGCGCAGCGAATCGGATACCCCGCTGGCTGCTGATGCTGATCGTGCTGCTGTACATCGGCCATGGCCTTTTCCACCGAGATCCCTGGCGTGGCGATGACATGCTTGGCCTGGCGTTGGCGCGCACTACCGCAGAGGCACTACTGCACGGAGATTTCTCTGTGCTGCTATTGCCCCAGCTGGCTGATTTGGCTTGGAATCAGCAGGGTCCTTTGTGGGTAACGATTCTTGCAATTTTCATCCTGCCCATTACCGCATGGTCAGCGCTGCAACAAGCGCCCTTGCCTATTCATCTGCTCGACGATATCGCGCGTATCCCACTTGGCATCGCACTTGCTCTCGGACTCACAGCAGTCTGGAAAGCCACCGACCGCTTTGCGCGTCGGCGTGAAGCGCAGCCAGTGGATCCCCTGGGCATGGGACCGCGCTCACCCGAATTCGGCAAGACCCTGGGTGATTGCGCACTGCTGCTGACCATCGCAGCCCTTGGCGTGGTCTATCCCTGGCACCAGCTGGGCACCGCAGCGATAAGCCTGCTGCTGCAAGGCCTGTTGCTCTGGGCCCTGGCCACAGCGCCCGAAACACCGCGGCGTGCCGCAAACCAAGCTGCACTCATTGTGACCGCAAGCCTGCTCACGCAAGGGGTTGGCCTTGCGTTGACGCAGATCATCGCGGTGCTCTGTGTGTTTGTCTGGATCAGGCCATATCAGCTGGTTGCCCGAGATTTTTTACTGCGCTGGTCTGTAGTGCTGCTGCTCTTGGTTCTGATGTGGACACTCGCTGCGATCACGGCCCACTCCACACAGCGCGTTGCCAGCTGGTGGTTTGAAGGTCTCAGCAATTGGTCACTGTCGCAATGGCTCGTGGGAGGCAAATCTGGGCTCCGCGCTCTTGGGCTCTGGTTCAATGAGTCGCTCTGGCGGTGGTGGCCGCTATGGCCGATCGCTGCATTCGGGTTGTGGAAGATCCGCAGAACCCAGCTATCGAGGGCGCCCCATTGGGCCGTGCCCTTGATCTTCACTTTTGTAACAGTCATTGCAGGGCTTGTCGGCCCATCCGATTGGCGGGTGCATCAGTTCACACCCCTGGTGTCCATTGCATTGATTGCAGCATTTAGCCTGCTGTCACTGCCCAGACCCATCATCAATCTTGTGGACTGGTTTGCAGTGGTGCTATTCACCGCAGTAGGCATTTTCGTATGGCTCTATTGGACCGCATTGAATTTTGGTTTTCCTCAAACACTCGCCATGCGTGTGCCACTGCTGGCCCCCGGCGTCACTGGCAATGCAAGCGTCTACGAAATCCTGATTGGCGCGCTGGCAACGCTGGCCTGGGTGTTGCTGATCTCTTGGCGCATACGCCGAGGCTCACCCCGTCTATGGCGGCCCGTGGCGCTAAGTACCGGCGGCGTTACCCTGCTCTGGGTGTTGCTGACCACGCTGTGGTTGCCAGCGCTGGATCGCATCCAGGGCCAGCAGGAATTGGCCAAATCCCTCGAAACCGGATGGCTGCGTGCAGCAGAACGCCGTCTGGGCCTTGATACGGATGCAATCAGTCAGCGATACCTCACCCAGTCAATGACCCTGAGCGCCTCGAAAGAGGTCTGCGTGCAGCTCTCCGATCAGGCGATTGCGCTTGATGCAATGGCCGTGGCCATTACCCGGCTGCCCGTGACCCATCAGCCCCAGTGTTTGTGGAGATTAGGTCTATTGGGATCCGGAGACACCAAAGAGACACGGACAACCCCGGCTGGGGAGCGCTGGTCGGTCGTTTGGCAAAGCAGCGCCGAGGACCGTCGCGGACGACAACGCTATGTGCTCTTAGAAAAGACACCGTGACGACCCGGGCCCGCGATGTATTGAGGCTGGGGTGGCCCATCCTGGTAGGACAAATCGCTGTGCTGGGCAATGGTGTGATCGACACCATCATGGCAGGCCAACGATCAGCCGCAGATCTCGCCGTGATCGGCCTGGGGGCTGCAGTCTATATCAGCGTATTTGTGGCTTTTCGTGGCGTGCTCATGGGATTGACACCGATTGCAGCAGGCCATTTCGGCGCAGGAAGGCTGTCCGAAATTGGCGATGATGTTGGTCAGACAGCCTGGGTGGCGCTACTGTTATCCGCAATCGGCATACCGCTGCTCTGGTGGATTGATCCGTGGCTCAACCTGATCAAGCCCGACCCAAGTCTTCAGGGACCCTTAGCGCAGTATCTTTGGATCGTGGCACTCGGTATGCCGTCGACGCTACTCTTCAGCGTATTTTTCACACTCAACAGTGCCACGTCTCGACCGGCAGTGACCATGAGCATCAACCTGGCGATGTTGGCCCTGAAATGGCCGCTCAATCTGGTGTTCATGGATGGCATCGAGGGCCTGATCGCACCCATGGGGGCGGTTGGCTGTGCGGTCGCCACTGCCATTCTCTCCTGGACATCACTGTTGATCGCCCTGATGGTGTTGGCCATTGATCGACGCTATCGCGAATTCCATATTCGACTTCACGCGCCACAATTCAAAAAAATTTCTGAATTGCTGCGCGTGGGTATGCCAATTGGCGTGGGCTATCTGATCGAGGTGACCTCTTTTACGCTCATGGCGCTTCTGATCGGCCGATTCGGCACCATCGCCAGTGCAAGCCACCAGGTGGCGGCCAATCTGGCAACGCTGATTTTCATGATGCCGCTGGCGCTCTCCAATGCCACCAGCATCCTGGCTGCCCAGGCAATCGGTGGACAAAATGAGGAAAAAGCCCGTGCTTGGATATTTGCAGGCATGCGCCTGATCATGGGCATTGCGATCACGATATCGTTGCTGCTATTTCTTTTCCGCACACCCATGGCGCAACTCTATGCAGAAAACGCCACCGTGCGGGCCTTCGCAGAGATACTCATCATTTATGCCGCCGTATGCCATGTGCTGGATGCACTGCAGTGCCTGCTCTATTCCTCGCTTCGGGCCTGGCGCATCACCTTCACCCCAATGCTTGTTTACGGGTTTAGCCTCTGGGGTTTTGGGGTCGGGGGCGGATGGCTATTTGCGCACAGCCTGTTCGAGGAAGGGCCCACTGCAACACAGGGATTCTGGATGGGCAATTTCCTGGGCCTGGCGATTGCCTGCGTGGGTCTTGGACTGCTACTACGGCGCCGATTTCTCAATCCAGTGTTGCCGGTAAAAACGTAGTTCATCAATCGACTCTTCGATATCGGCAAGCGCTGTGTGGGCGCCACGCTTCTCAAAGCCCTTCATGATGCCCGGATTCCAGCGGCGGCAGAGCTCTTTGATGGTGCTGACATCAATATTGCGATAGTGAAAAAATGCTTCCAGCTCTGGCATGTAGCGCTGCATAAAACGGCGATCCTGGTGCACAGTGTTGCCACACATGGGTGACTTGCCAGCAGGCACATAACCCCGAATAAACTCCAGCAGCTCACGCTCAGCCAAAACCTCGCTGATGGTGGAAGCTTTGACTTTGTCGATTAAGCCAGACTTTCCATGAGTGCCTTTATTCCAGGAATCCATAGCATCCAATACCGAGTCAGGCTGATGAATCACCATGACCGGAGCCACTGCGAGCACGTTGAGCTCGGCGTCGGTCACGATCATGGCGATCTCCAGGATTCGATCGGTGTCGGGCTTCAGGCCGCTCATTTCCATGTCGACCCAGACCATATTCATTTCATTGACGGTTGCCATAGGTGCCAATCATCGCACAGGCTAAGATGTCGGCCATGCGAGCGCGCCTTTTATCCCATCATGGTCGCCAGGCCTGGGTCCTGGATGATCAGGGGCAGGCGCACCTCTGTGTTTTTCGGGGCCGTGAGCTGACACCTGCAGCCAACGACTGGATTGAGGTTGACACCTCGGTTCAGCCTGCGGTGATCACAGCGATTTACCCACGGACAAATGACATCACGCGCAGTGAGGCCCACCGCAGCAAGACCCTTGCCGCCAATATCGATCAGGCGGTGATCGTGATTTCAGGAGCGCCACTTTTTTCCGATGAGCTACTTGCGCGCATGATTTGCGCCTGCGCTGCGCAGGATGTTCCAGGGCTGATTGTGATGAACAAGACGGATTTGGTCGATGACACCGCGCGTGCCACAGCGCAGCTCTCTGTTTTCGGAGCCTGCATCGAATTACTCGGCTGGAGAGTGATCCGGATCGCGGCCAGGCCCTCAGAGGGAGATCGCACTGCGGTGGGATGCGATGCGTTGAGGTCCCTTCTCGCTGGAAAAGCAACACTGATCATGGGCCAATCCGGCATGGGCAAAAGCAGCCTGATGAACGCGCTTGTGCCTGGCCTGAACGCGCAGACCAGAGAGATTTCCCAGGCACTACAGACCGGCAAACACACGACCACGGTGGGGCAAGTCGTGCGCTATGACCAGGATAGCTGGCTAATCGATACGCCCGGGTTTCAGCTATTCGGTCTACATCATCTCTCGATTAGTCAGCTGGCGCTCGGATTTCCCGAATGGCAGGCGGTTCATGAACGGGATGGCCGATGCCACTATGCCAACTGCACACATGATCTGGAACCGAACTGCACTGTGCGCAGCGCCTGCCTCAATGACAAAGCCGCCTCCCGGCGGCTTGAATTATGGAAAATGCTGCGAGCGTCTCTATAACACCCATGCAGCACCGAAACTGTCACAGAATCTGCCGCTGGGTCAGAAATAAACAGGTCTAGTCGTGATGAGCGGTAAGCCAAGCATCGAGCATGCCGACCAGCTGGGGATCAGTCCAGACCCGTTTGCAATTCTCCACCTGACGATCAGTAATTTCAATCGCACGCAGGCGTTTCACAAAATTCTGGTGGCCAGTGAGGGGAAAAAAGGAATTGGGTGGGGTGAGCGCACCGACCGGGATTAAGCACAAAATCCAAAGATCCCGCATGTGGGAGTCGAAAATCTCGCCTGTTTTCTTGGCCTGCAATGCCCGATGCACCACCGCCTGGCAGAGCTTGATGGGATCCACCACCTTGTAGTTACAGATGTTCACCAGCTCTGCACCCACAATTTTCTTTAAATCTTTACCCTCGGAAAAATCGAATCCAAACTCGCCGAAATCGAAGACATAGTTGGTTGCGATCTCAGCAATCTGCTTGGCCTTGTTGCCATGGGTCTTGGTGAAGACATCCCGCAGGCCTTTCTCCATGCCAGTACGGACTTCGTAGACCATGTCGTTATAGGCCTGCAAAGGGTCAACGGTTTTTTTCTTGCCGCCAAGCAGCCAGCCAAAAAGACTCTGAAAAAGTGACATCCGATTAATCCCCTTGAAATCTGATTTAAGCCTGACCGGTATCCCGAATCATAGCGGGCACGCGCATGGGCTCCGCGGGGGCGACCACCGCTGAGCCCCTGGCCACCCCGACGACGGGGCTGGCAGCAGCAGCGCCAACATCCGACCGCTGCCGCATGGCGTGGGTATCAGCAACCGAGATCTGACTGGCCTGCCAGACGGCCTCGCAGAACATCAGAAAGCGCTGCCTCACCTCTTCTTTGGCCGATGAGACGATGTAGTCCTTTTGGTAGAGAGTCTCGAAATCTTTCGAGGCAATCACCGACGGGGTCAGCAGAAAAGGCACCGGAAATCGCTGGGCAGCCATCGAATCGAATTTGCGCTGAAACGGATGAATCTTGTTCGGCGTAATCAGCACCTTGGGGGATCGGGGGCGATCCAGCGCTGGCTTGAGATCGCGTAACAGGCCAATCGTGCTGAGCAACTCCAACTCAGATAAAGATGTGGGAATAATCCAGAGATCAAAAATTTCCAGCAATTCAAAGCCGACAGCCGGCGACCAGGTGACATCGGTGATCACCACTTCGTGCATATTGGACGCATCGCGGATGTGGCAGCGGGCATTGAAAATACCCAGGCGGTTGGCACTGCGAATTAGGTCGCTGGCATGATCAAACTTCAGCCGCTCGTGTTGGACAGCATTTCTGATCCAGGAGGACGAGGTACCCTGCCGGTCCAGATCAATCAGCATCGTCTCCATCTGCCGCTCCAGGGCGAAATAGGCCGCCAGATTAGCGCTCAGGGAACTCTTCCCAACGCCCCCCTTCTGATTGCTGACAAGAATCTTGAGCCGCGGCACCGCGCCTGATTTCAAAGGACTTCCCCACTGGTGTGATGGACAGGATTTTAAGGGCAAATGGCGATGTTCTAGAATAAGCTGTTGGTGAATTTTCCGAGGTGCGCTGTGGCTTTCCGTGTTTACCCCCCTGAACTCGATCCCGCTGTCATTGAACAGTTCAAGCTTGAACCTCGAAAAGCGGAACGCACGCTGGTGCGCGAGTTCGCCTCAGGCGTAACCGCAGGTCTGATGCCGCTGAAGGATTTCAGCAAGAAGCTGGCCCTGCGCTGCGCCGAGGCGGATTCAGTGACTGGGCTGGCGTTCTCGCTGCCCGAGGGTACCGAAGTGCCCAAAGAAATTAAAGAAAGCAAACACCTGTGGGTGGTGATCACCACCGACCAATACAAGCTGCAATTCATCGCACCCAATGTGAAGTTTGGCAACTATGACCTGGTCACCTCGGATTTCCCCCTTGAAGTGGTGGCAATTCAGCGCCGGGAAAGCTTCCGTGTGCTACCCCCCAATGACCGAACACTGGACCTGGTGATCTCTGGATCCTTTAGTGCGGTGGTACAACCCCATATTCTTGACATCGGATTCCATGGCATCGGCCTGGAGTTCAGCGCCATGGAACGTGTGCAGATCGGCACCATCTGGTCCAATGCCTATTTCGCCCGGGGGAAGAAATCTTCCGAAAAATTCATGCTGCAAGTGATGAATGTGAGCGAGATCTATAACCTGGATCATTTTCGTGTGGGCTGCAAGCTGCTCACACCCACCGAGCAGAACCTGACTGACTTTGAGACAACACGCAACAGCATCCAGAATTCACGGGTTGCCGGCCAGCCCCAACGTTGGCATCTCAGCGTGAGCTGGCTGTAATCTCGCCCCCAAAGCCCCAACACCCACCCGTAGGCAACACAACCCATCGGGCCTAGAGCCGATACACAAACAATTCGGTCTGCCGTGCGTCGTCGACACAAATCACCTTGGTTGGTGTTTGGCCAGGCACTTGAAAGCTATTGGAGATAAGAAAACTTCCAGGAGTCATTTCCCGCTTCGCTTTCTCCCAGAGCCGGGGCATAGGCTCAGTCGACAGGAATGCATAGACGGCGCAATACGGTGTCAAGCTTTTTGACCAGAAATCGCCCTGCTTGATCACGACATTCGAAAGGCCAGCGCAGGCCAGACGAGAAACGAGGTAAGGCAGCCATGCTCCTTCAATGCCCTCAAAACGATGCAAAGGGTGATCGCGCGCCAGATGCTTGAGCATACTGCCGGTACCGGATCCAAAATCCAGCACTGTTTTCTGGGCGCCAGGATCGGGCCCAAGATCAAACACGTGGGGTTTTAAAAACCCTGTGAGTGCGGCAGCGGTGGTTTGATTGGACAGATACAAGGGCACGCGGGTCCGCACAGTGGGCCCGAACACCAAGAGCAAGACCACAAACCCAGCCAGATACCAGGCGCTGTCCAGCTGCAGACGACTGGCCAGCGCCAACGCCACAGGAAACACGGCGTGGATGATCAACCACCAGCGGTCCGACTTCAGTAACCAGGCAAATATCGTGGCTATCCCCGACTGCATCAGCACCAGCCAGCCGATAAAGGGGGTGTTGCCAAGCAGTCCAAGATTGAGCGCCAGCAAGACCACGCCCATGGCGCCCACCTGGGCAAGCAATGCTTTTGAGAGCGTGCCCAAACGAATCATTGAACACAGCTGGCGCCATGCCGTTTAGGCATTCGTCACCGGCTCCAGCGTGGGTAAGTCGTCGATCTCTGGCAGATCTGAGGCGTCTTTGGTGCCACGCTTGAGCTCATAGGCCCAGGCCAGAATCTTGGCCACGGCCTCAAAGAGCTGCTCCGGCACAGGGTCCCCGATTTCAAGCTTCGCGTACATGAGACGCGCAAGTGGCGGCACCCGTGCGATTGGCACCGCGTGCTCTTTAGCGACATCCTGAATGCGCAACGCGAGGTTATCGAGACCCTTGGCCACCACCACAGGAGCATTCATTGTGGCCTGGTCATAGCGCAAGGCAATTGAATAGTGGTCCGGGTTCGCCACCACCACATCGGCCCGCTCAATTGCGGCCATCATGCGGCTTTGTGCAATCTGGCGCTGCCGCTGACGCAACTTCTGGCGGATCTCGGGTGAGCCCTCCATCTCTTTCATTTCCTGCTTGATCTCTTCCCGACTCATACGCATTTGACGCATGAAATTGAAGCGCTGAAAAAGTGCATCCCCCACCGCGATCAGAATTAAGGGTGCCATCAGAATCAGTGCGCCGTTAAAAATCAGCTGACTGGTATTCACGACTGCCACATTGAAGTCCTGGTGCACCAGGGTGGAGACATTGCCTAACAGTGCAATCAAATACGCCATACCCACACCCAACACGAGCGAGGCTTTCAGGATGGTCTTTAGGAGTTCCACGGCTGTAGGCAGTGAGAACATGCGCGCAATGCCTTTGATGGGATCCATACGATCGGCATTGAATTTAAACGCAAATACGGGCCGCAGGCCCGAGAGGCTAAGCGGCGCAAAAATCGCCACCAGCACCACGGGCACAATCAGCATGGCAAGCGTGCCGATTAAACGCAACACCGAGCCACCCAACCATGCCATGACACCATCGGCCCAACGGTCCGGATTGCCAAAGGTCAACCCATCGCGGACCATCACGACCATCTGCTGCACCAGGATGGGGCCCGCTGAGAAAATAAAGAGCATGAAGGTGAGTAGCAGCAGCAGCGTGGTCAGGTCGCGGGACTGGGCGAACTGGCCTTCCTCGCGGGCTTTCTGTAATCGCCGCTCGGTTGGGTCGAGGGTTTTATCTTCCTGAAACTCTTCTTCCGCCATGGGCGAAAGTGTAGCTTAGGCCTCTGGGTTCTTGTCCAGGATGTCGTAGAGACGATCGGCCTGTTCCCGATCAGAAGGGGGCATCTTGTTCCACACGCGTGTGGCCGCAATCTTGCCGGCGGTGCTCTTCGCCAAACGAAACCAGGCATAGGCACGGGGCAGGTCCTGCGGAATACCCTCGCCCGATTCGTACATCATGGCCAATTTGTAGCAGCCTATCGAATCACCAATGACCGCAGCCCGTCGATACCAGGTAAAGGCCAAAATCGTGCTCTTTTCCGCGTTTACGCCGTTTTCGTAGCGGCCACCAATCTCAACCATGGCCGTGGCGTTTCCATTGTTGGCCGCAGCCAACATCCACTGTCCACCCAGAGTGGGATTGACAGGCGTGCCGATGCCCTGCAGATACATCAGGGCAACTTCATACTGGGCGCGTGAGTCGCCCTCACGCGCAAGCTTCTCCAACAGCTGTAGCGCCTCGGTAAACCGGCCCACTTCGTACGCGCGCCGCGCAGTCTGATAGTCCGAGCACGCTACCAACAGCGTGATCAGCGGTGCAATCAGCAGAATTCGGAGGTATGGAGTCATACGTGACGCCGAGAATTCCTATCGCTTCGGTGCCGGAAGCGGCGGGGGTGGGGGCGGCGGATTGGCCGCCACCGCAGGTGCTGCCGCAGGCGCCTCCTCAGACTTTTCAGCCGCAGGGGCCGGCGGGGGCAACGCCTCGCGGTAGCTCGCACCTAGATCACCACCCACCATGCGGGCAAAGGCGCCCAGATAGCGTCGACCAAGATCAGGGTAGTAGGGTGCCTGTGGGAGATAGCCCTTGGATCGAAGGCAGCTGTTTTTATTCGGCGCATCCTCGCAGACGGCGATCGCCCCCAGACGGCCAACCTCGAACTGCTCGCCCAAAAAGAAGAGAAAAATCACGAAGATGATCGGGAAAATCAAGAAGAACAGGATCTTCTTGGCAATTGTTCCGACCTTTTCAAGGATTGGTGCCATCGGGTTTCCTTTTTTTATTTTTCAGTGTTAACCGGTGAAAGCGGTTTGATCGGTCGCCAGGGATTCTCAGGCTGTTTCGTCAAAAGCCGGGCATGCATTTCCACCACCATCGGGTCCTGCGGATGCCCAGTGCGCAGCATGCCGGAATAGGCCTTCATGGCCAGTTCTCGATTGCCAGCCAGGTAGTACTCCCGGGCAGCACAGTAAAAAAACACGAGTGCAGACGACGATTTTGGATCAAACCGGTAGTACTCAATGACTTCACCCATGAGCATGCAGGAGTCTGGCTGATGGGCGCGGGCGGCGGGATACAGAAACTCCCTGGCACGTCTGAGTTCGCGGTCCGAGAATTCCAGGAATCGATGGCTGGCCGCAAGATAACGCTCATCTTTGTGACTGTTGTAAATGCGGAACTCTTCATCAAAGCTTTTGGCCTGATCAAAAGCCATAAGCCCAGCGTAATAAGCCGCATGATGGTTGCCCGCCTGGGCCCAACCCTCAATAGCTTTACGCAGCTTGTGGGCCTCTTCAATGTGTTTAAGGTAATCGCTCTCATCGCTCACACAGGTACTGCTGCGAATGCAGGCCTCCCCTTTTGCCGCCTTGCCCCGCTCCTCCAGATAGCGTCGGTGCCAGTGGGCGAACTCTGCAGCGCCGGGCCCCTGGGTATCCGCAGCTTTCGACGCTGGCGCCTTCGCTGCTGGCTGAGATGCGGGCACAGGCTTGCGGGGTGCATGATCCGATGCCGCCATCGCCGAGGCCGCAACAACGCACATCACACCAAGCACCTGTGCGGCGTCTTGAGAGAGTCGATGCAGCATAGACTGGGCTCGCATCACGATCGCCTTTATTTTTTAGCGGGTGGTTGGGCCACCGTGCTCGGCGATATTTGCGGGCGCGGTGGCAGCACCAGCACCGGGGTCCGGCCACTCTGATCCATAGAGGTCTGCGATGTCACGCCAGCCCCTGATACGCCTGCGGCAGGGTTGGAGGACACAGCAGCAGGAGCAGTCACAGCTTTACTCGGGGCACCCTTGGATCCGGCAGCACCTTTCTCAATTGCCGAAGGCGGAGGCGATGGCGCTGCCGACTTGGCCGAAGGCAGACTCCCCACAATGCGATTCTGAACCGTGATTGAGATGCGGCGATTCAAGGGATCATTTGGATTGGACGGATTGAGACGAATCGTGTCAGCAAAGCCCACCACCTGAGAGACGCGCTCTTCCTGAAGGCCACCTCGGACAAGCTCCCGCCGGGCCGCATTGGCCCGCTCGGTGGACAACTCCCAATTGGAGTAGCCCGCGGGGCCATTGCCATATTTCAGGCCATCAGTGTGCCCCTCAATGCGCACCATATTGGGCATATCTTTGAGCACACTGCCCACCAGGCGCAAAAGATTGATCGCATAGCCAGCCATTTCCGCACCACCAACGCTGAACATGGCGCGGTTTTTTTCATCTACGATCTGAATACGCAGGCCCTCGGCAGAGATGTCCATAAACACCTGATTCTTGGTCTTGGCCAACTCGGGATCGGATTGCATCTGGGTCTGAATCTCGGCCTTGGCTTCCTGCATGGCCAACTGGCTCAATCGAAGGCGCTCATCCTCTTCCACGCGTGAGTCACTGATGCGCCGCTGCGCGGTATCGGCATCCGCCTTGGATTCAACGCCCTGGGTACGGAAGATCTGTGGGCCGCCGCCTTTGATGATCGAGTTCTGATCGCCGGAGCCCTGGCCGCCCTCCAGCGTGAGCCGCAGGGGATTTTGAAAGTAGGCCGAGATACCCGCCAGGTCACCCGTGGTGGTCGAACCCAGCACCCACATCAGCAAAAAGAAGGCCATCATCGCCGTCACGAAATCGGCGTAGGCGATTTTCCAGACCCCACCGCCATGCCCGCCAACGACTTTCTTGACACGCTTGACGATGATTGGTTCTTGATTTTTCTTTTCTGCCACGATGATCTTTCTGAGTCATCACACAAGACATCTCGGGATTACTTACCCTTGACGGCCTTGGTCTCTTCATCCAGTTCTTTAAAGGTTGGTCGCATATCAGAGAACAACACCTTGCGGCCAAATTCCACTGCTGCCTGCGGCGGGAATCCATTGAGACTGGCCAATAGCACGGCCTTCACGGCCAGAAAGGTCTTGCCCTCTACTTCCTCATTCTGTTCCAGGGCACTGGAAATAGGACCGGTCACGGAGTAGGACATCAGAATACCCAAGAAGGTACCCACCAGCGCGGCGCCAATCAGTTTTCCGAGTTCTGCGGGCGGAAGACCAATGGAGCCCATCACCATCACCACCCCCATCACCGCCGCCACAATACCGAAGGCGGGAAACGCGTCGGCCATCTTTCCGATAATGGTGACCGGGATATGGGCCTCCTGATGGTGGGTCTCGAGCTCCTGCTCCATCAGGGCCTCGACCTGCTGAATATTCAGCGAGCCCCCGAGCATCATGCGCAGATAGTCACAGATGAACTCAGTGAGGTGATGATCCTTGGAGATGCTCGGATACTTTTCGAACAATGCGCTGGACTCGGGCTCTTCGATATCTGCCTCCAGTGACATCAGACCGTCGCGACGAATCTTTTGCAGAATCTCAAACAGCAGGCAGAGCAGATCCAGACATTTACGCTTCGTGGCCGAGGGCGACTTGAAGGCTTTCGGAAGTGCTGCCATGGTGGCCTTCAGATTTCGGCCAGAGTTACTAGCGATCAGATAACCAACTGCCAGGCCCACAATACTGAGCACCTCGGTCGGCTGCCAAAGCACCAAGATGTTTCCGCCGTGAAGCGAGTAGCCCAGCAGGGCACAGCCCAGGCCGACGATCACACCAATTATCCAGGTCATGTTCTTTTCCTTACCTTCCCGCCGAAGTGCCTTCTGTTCTTTACATTAACCGCTGAAACAAATTCGATGACTCAAGCCGGGCAAAAATCGAGCGCGCTGCCTCCAGCAGGGTCTGCGTTCTGACCAGGCCCGCCGATGCCTCGGCAATATCCGTATCCAGCAGTCGCGAGCGATGGGCCTCCAGCTCTGTTGCCTTGGTGTCCAGCGCCGCTTTTGCCGCATCCACCTGTGCGCCGATCACACCCGCTCGGATCTGATACTGCAGGACCTGATCTGTGGCTGAATTCAAATTCGAGATTTTGCCCGTAAAGTCGGATTCAAGCGTGCCTGACACCGCCGCCCGCTCAAGGGATTCCACAAACGCCAGGGCATCGGCCAGGACATCCCGTGAAGTGGCGGTCGTATTGCCCAGGGCCTCACGGAAGCTGATGCCCTCGGGCACCCAGATGCCGGGTTCGACCTCGATCTGTTTCACCTTCGGATCGACGCGGAAGGCGATCGTATCGGTGGTACGGAGATTCTTGGGATCGCCCACCATAGTGAAGGCCAGATCGTAGAAGTCCACCGGCTCATTTGAAGCATTTCCGAAATTAATGGACGTGGTCTTGGTGGTGGCGTTATAGGCGACCCCACCGTCACTGGCGGTGACTGTTTTTACGGCCTCACCGTTAAATTTCAGCGTGGCCGAAGTGATTTCCTGCACATCAGAGATCACCTTGATGTCGTCCAGATAGAGCGACATGTCTCCGATGTCCGGATCCACAGGTGCGGAGACGGCTGACGTCACGCGTAGCGAATAGGCACCGTCTTTGGTAACGCCCAGCGATGTATTGTCAAAACTCCAGTCGGGAGAATTTGCCGTGATGAGCTTGGTATCTACCACCAACCCATCCGAATCGATCAATTCAATTTTTGCATCGATGACCGCATTTACTGTCCCTTCAGTTTTCCAGCGGAAACTGATGAGGTCATCTTTTAATAAATTAACAGGCTGTGTCGAATTCAGCACGAGCTGATTTGCGGAGGTAATGCCTTCCTGCTTCAGAATCAGGGCACTGCCACTGCCGAAGGGTGTCTGGGTTTTGTTGGCGAATTCCAGTGTCTGCCCAGGCCCGACCGTGGCGGTCCAGCCTGCCACCGTGGCGGTGCCATTCTGGTAGACCACACCCGTGGTGTCGAAATTGCCGTTAAGGAACTGCTCGCCCTTGTTGAGTTCAACGGTAAACGCGCCATCGGCATGCATACGGGCCGTTTTGTCCAATTGAAGGACAACAGGATTGGCCTCAAAGCTCAGCTCAGTGGCGGCATCGGGCCTACCCACGATGGATAAGCGCAGATTAAAAAACGCATCCGGCGTCTGCGGGAACTGCAATATTTTCTTATCGGGATCGTAGGTGCCGATGTAATACGTATTGCTCGTACCATCCGGGCCAAGGCCCGCGATCTGTAGACGCGCATCCGTGACGAATTCCTCTGGCGACCCACCGATAGATCGTGTGGTGAAACCGTCAATCTTGTAGGTACCAGCCTTGTGAAATACCGCATCGGCATCGATCACCGCACTGGAGACAGACTCATCTGCGCTGGCAACCTTCGGCTGATCCAGGCGTGCCACATTGGTTGTGCGCAGCAGGTAGCGCTCATCGTTAGTATCCATGGCCACGGCCTGCTGGGCCAGCTGCTCATAGGCGGCCCGGGCACGTTGGGCCAGGCCCTGCAGACCCACCTTGCCAATGGCTGCATCGCGGGCCTGCACCGACATCTGCTGCATATCGGCCAGTACATCGTGCATCGCGCCCAACTGGGCATCAGCCAGCGCCATGCGTGTGGCCACAAAATCCTGATTGGCCTTCAGCATCTTGTACTTTGACTGGTCGAACTGGATTTCAACCCCACGCGCAACCGCCACTGCACCATCCGATGCTTTAGCGTATTTATTGCCCGATGAAATCTGCTGCTGCCATTTCATGGCCTCGACGGATTGCTGCTGAATCGACTTGATTCCGGCATCCAGGAGTTGATAGCTGCTCACACGCATCGCTGTCTAATCCTTATCGAGAGATCATCGACAACAGGGTGTCGAACATTTGATTGCCGGTTTGAATAATTTTGCTCGAAGCAGCATAGAGCTGCTGAAACTTCACCATATTGGCAGCTTCTTCGTCTAGATTAACCCCGGAGATTGACTCCCGGCGGTCATTCAGAACATTCATGATCGACTTGTTCGCCTGATCGTTGGCGACCCAGCCCGCAATGGTATGGCCCACCGTGGCCACCACATCAGCAATCGGGTCACTGAATACCGAGCGTAATTTCTCCATGGCGAAAACATGATCGGATTCAATCTGCCACTCGTTGGCGTTTTGAGGGGCAACGGACACCATATTGCGGGCCTTCAACTCAGAAAGTCCTGCACTATAGGTCGAAGACTGCGGATCCAATCGATCGCGTAACGCATAGACATCATTGGGACTCAGAATCGTGGGGATCTCTTTGGCAAAGGCATCCGTGGCCGTGTTCGACACAATGTTACCTGTCGACGTTTTAAATCCATACACCGGATTCGGACTGATGTCGTTCACTGTTTTCATCAAACCGATCGCCACCGTATCCAGGCGACGATTCAGGTCCGGAATAAAATCCCGAATAATGTGCAGATAGGCGCCGGCATCGCCCCCCTGAATAAAGGAGGTTGCAATCACCGGCGTGGTGAGGTTGTATTCCCGCGGAAAAAATGCCTCGGGGAACTGTGACTTATAGGTTTTGTATTCCACCTGAATCTGATCGACACTGCCTTCCAGATTGTTGGTCAGAAATCGGTGGGCACCGGCGCCCTCGACCAGAGGAATACCCTCCAGATAATGCGTGGCGGTCCCATCGGCATTGACCACCGACTGGCCACCGACCAGCTTCTGCAGGCCCATCAATAAACGATCGCGCTCGTCCAGAAAATCGGCAGAGGGGGCAAAGTTGCCTTCACTCGTGCCCGCCAGAATCTGGACATTGATGCGGGCGAGTTTTTCAGTGATGCCATTCACACTTTCCAGCGTATTTTTTAATGCAATCCGAGAATCGGCCTCTACCTGGGAGATGGTGTTGGCCAGGCCCACCACACGCTGCACCACCAGATCGGCCTTGCCGGTCAAATTGGAGCGATAGGCCACGCTCTCTGGGGCGCCGACCATTTGGCCCGCCGCATCGAAAAACTGGGATACGGCTGTAGAGAGTGAATTTGCGCCATCGGCCACAATCACATCCAGCATTTCGGTGGCCTGCACCAGGGTCTCGGAATAACTTGTTTTGCCCTGCTGGACCAGTCGCTGGGATTCGAGCAGACGGGAATAATCCCGAACAAATCCTTCGACTGCGAAACTGGTGCCCGTTATTAAAGAGGAATTGGGTGCCAGACGGTTAATGACCGCATTGGCATCCCGGCGGCTGTAGCCATCGACTGAGGCACCCGCGACGTTTTGCGAGGTGACCAGCAGGCCGGCCTGGGCAACCTTCAGGCCCGCCTGTGCTGTGCTCATGATTGAAGAGGTCACGGTCAGGGTTCCTTGTTGCGATTACCGGTTCTTATCCAGTACATCAACGGCATTTTCGAAAGAATTGCTTAGGCGACTGATCCCGCTTGAAGCGGCCTCGGCAGGGCTTTGAACACGATTCCTGACCTGCATCAGCATCTGGTCCACCATGGGCTTTACAAAGCCGACACCGCCTTGCTTGCTCATGAGAAATGCGAGCTGGTCATCCACCATGTTGTCGTAAGTGGCCATGGGGCCCTCACGCGGCTCAATGCTTGCCTTACGGGCAGCCTCGATCCATTTGCGAATCATGATGTTTTCAAATCCGCGGGCAGCCTCTTCAAGCTGGGCACGCGTATCACCACTTTTACGCATGCGATTGGCTTGGGCCTGTTGGGCCGAGAGATCCCAGGGAGAGATGGCGAGAATCGGCTCCATGGCCTTAAATCACCTCGAGTTCGGCCTGAAGCGCACCGGAGGCTTTGAGTGCCTGCAGAATTGCCATCAGATCCGCGGGCTTTGCGCCCAGAACATTCAATGCGCGCACCACGTCATCAAGCGACGCGCCTGCGGGAACTTTCACCAGACCACCCTCAACGCCCTCTTGCTGGATATCAATCTGGGCCTGATTCACAACCGAGGTCTGGCCGCGGCTGAAGGGCTCCGGCTGGCTGACAGCAGGTTCGGCCTGAATCTTCACCGACAGATTGCCGTGGGCGACAGCCGATGCTGCGAGCTTGACTTCCTGATTCATCACCACCGATCCGGTGCGAGAGTTGACCACCACCTTGGCGCGGTCGGGCGCATTGGCCACAGTCAGGTTTTCCAAGTCCGCCATAAAGGCCATGCGGGCAAGGGGATCTGTCGGCACCGCGACACGTAATGAACGGGCATCCTGAGGCTGTGCCACGCCGGGACCAAAGCGCTTGGCAATGGCCTCGGTGGTTCTACGCATCAGGCTGTAATCGCTCTTGTAGAGATCAAGCTGAAGAAATTGTCCAGTCGCCTGAGACGACGGTGCACGCTCAACCAAGCCACCCGCGGGAATACGGCCAGCACCGAGATGATTGACCGTGGCGCTACTGCCTGCGGCAGCTGCACCCGCACCGCCCACAAAGACGTTGCCCTGGGCCAAGGCATAGATCTGTCCATCAGCGCCACGCAGCGGTGTCATGAGCAGCGTGCCACCACGCAGGCTTCGGGCATTACCCATGGAAGACACGGTGAGATCAATCTTCTGGCCAGGACGGGACATCGGCGGCAGATCGGCCGTGACCATCACTGCAGCGATATTTCGGGTCTGGGCTGATGTACCCGGAGGAATGGTCACGCCGAGGGACTGCAGCATGGCCAGCGTACTCTGTAATGTGAAAGGACTCTGTGTGGTCTGATCACCGGAGCCATCCAGGCCCACCACCAGTCCATAACCAATCAACTGATTGGAGCGCTCACCCGAGACAGAGGCAATCTCTTTGATGCGCTGCTGGGCTGGTGCCTCGGCAGCGATAAAGGCCTGGGCGAGCAATAAGGCAGCTACGAGATACCACCAGCGCTGAGTCACAACTTTTTTCTGAACATTCATGATGCGGCCCCTTTAAAACGGCGAGATCTTCATCAGTACACCCGTCAGCCATCCGGGTTTACTGGTGTCATCACCAAAGCCACGGCCGCGATACTCAAGGCGCAAATCGGCCACCCTATCCGATGTCACCTGGTTACGTACCAGTACGGCAGGGCTAACCACGCCGCTGACCCGGATGATTTCTTCTTCAGAGCTGACCGCAACCTGTTTTTCTCCAGCCACGACCAGGTTACCGTTGGGCAGCACCTCCATCACCGTCACCGTGATGGTTCCGGTGAAGGCGTTTTGTGCGGCGGCAGTCCCTGCCCCTTCGTATTCAACAGTGCCCTCGGCGGTGATGCCGTTCACGCTGTTGGCTGCTGCCGTTGCGCGGCCAGCAAGACTGCGTGCAATTCCGGAGCCAGGCAGGCCCTTCACAACACCACTAATATTCGATAAGGAGGAGAGATCAGCAGTGATGTCAGCAGTCGATGTTTTTTCTGCAGAGGCATTACTGGACCGATTGGCAGAGGTCCGTTCGTTCAAAACAATCGTCAGCGTGTCGCCGACATTGCGTGCACGCGGGTCTTCAAATAAAGGCCGATACTGGCCCGTGGCCCCTGGGGTTGTGGGGAAAAGGCTACCTGGGTTAGACGGTGCGTTATTCAGTGATGGGGGCCGTGTAGAGGTGGATCCCTTCACCAGAGGCTCTTTGTCTGCAGTTGCGCAGCCGGTGAGCACCAATGCGGCGGCAAATGACACCAGAAAAATAATGCCTGATTTTCTAAAGAAGCCTAATTCCATGATTACATCTGCCCTAAGCGTTGCAGCATGTCATCAGAAGCGCTGATGGCGCGGGTATTGATCTCATAGGCCCGTTGGGCAACGATCATGCTGACCAGTTCTTCGGCCAGATTCACATTCGATGCCTCGATGAAGTACTGACGTAATGCGCCGATGCCATTTGCAGCAGGAGCACCCTGCTGTGGGTTACCGGATGCGGCGGTTTCTAAATATAAATTCTGGCCAATGGACGTCAGACCAGCTGGATTGGAGAAGGTCGCCAGCTGCAGCTGCCCAGCCTGAATCGGCACTGGATTGCCCTGCACGGTGTAGGTGACTTCGCCGGACTGGGCAATATTGATCGAAGTCGCCTCTCCGGGAATCGTGATGCCCGGGGCAACCCGAAAGCCTGTCTGAGTCACAATTTCGCCCGCTGCGCTGCGCGTGAAGTTGCCATCGCGCGTGTAAGCGATCGTGCCATCGGGCAGATTGATTTGGAAAAAACCGTTTCCATAAATAGCCACATCCAGGGGGTTCTGGGTCTGGTTCAAGGCACCCTGAATATGAATCCGCTCGGTCGCAGCAACACGGGCACCCGCGCCAAGCTGCAGGCCACTGGGCGACTGGGCATCTCCCTGGGTTGGACCGCCGGGCTGTCGAATCGTCTGATAAATCAGATCCTCAAACATCGGCTTGACACGCTTAAAACCTGCAGTCGTGCCGTTGGCCAGGTTGTTAGAGATCACATCCAGGTGAGTCTGCTGAACATCAAGGCCGGTTTTAGCAATCCAGAGTGAACGAATCATGATGGCGATCCTTGTGTACGGTTTCCGTTAGAAGTTGGACAGGGTCATCAGGATGTTGGCCTGACGCGAGTTCTGTTCGGCGGTCTGAATGACCCGCATGTTCAGTTCGAACATCCGGGTCTGGTTGATCATTTGGACCATGGCATTGGCAGCATTCACATTGCTGGTCTCATAGGCGCCCTGACGAACACGGACTGAGGCATCCAACTCCGCAGGGGGCTGATTTTTGGGAAGTTCAAAAAAACCATCTTCCGCACGCACCAGATCACGGATATTCGGATTGACCAGTTTGAGCTGGGCCACCTGGTTCAGACGCTGTTCGCCATTTTCACGAACCCAGACAATGCCGTTGTTGCTGATTTCGACCTCGGCGTTACGTGGAATGGTGATCTCGCCACCCTCGCCCATCACCGATACATCGCGACCAATTCTGAGCACACCGTTTTCATCACGGAAAAAACGGCCGTTACGGGTGTAGACCTCGGAACCATCGGCGCGTCGAACTGCGAAAAATCCCTGGGTGGCAATCGCGACATCAAAGGGATTGTCGGTGCTCTCAATGGCACCAGGGTTGAAATAGGCTGTGGGGGTGGAATCCACCACGAAGGCTCTGGAATCGGCCTGCTCACCCTCCAGCGGTACCGCCCGAAATGCGGCGACCTGCTCGCGAAACCCGGGGGTGTGGACATTGGCCATGTTGTTGGACGTTGTGGCCAGCTGCCCCATGGTGTGCTTGGCCCCCGTCATGGCGGTGTAAGCGATGCGATCAATCATGTTTGCGTTCCGATAATTGCCTGGGAATGGGTCTTACCCACTACCAAGCAAGATCAGTGCCAGATCAGCCGCCGGTCATTCGGATCGTGGTGGTCAGGGTGTCGTCAAAGGCCCGGATGGACTGGGAATTGGCCGAGTACATCCGCTGCTGGATCAGCAGCTTGACCAGCTCATTGGCCAAATCCACGTTGGAACCCTCCACAGCGCCCGCCCGAATACCGCCCAGGCCCTTCTGCCCCGGCTTACCGACGATAACGTTGGGGTGGACTTCATCACCTGAAAGGTAGGAAGACTGGAAAACGTTGCCGCCGCTTGGGACCAGGCCATTGGTGGCGGCAAAATTTACCAATACCAGCTGGCCAGCAATAAAGTTGCGACCGTCGCCGTAGGTACCCACGATCTTGCCCTCGTCATCAATCGACACAGCGTTCAGCAAGGCAACCGAGCGGCCATCCTGGGTCGACTGATCCACGCCAAAGGGGGTGGCAAAATTGCGTGTACCGGTCAGATCTAAGGTAAACACAAGATCTGGATCCATAGACGTCGGAGTATTACCCGGAGTCGTGACTTTGCCCGACAGCGTTACCTGAGACTCAAACGTTGGAATGCCAGTCACAGGGTTCGTGACCACTGCATCAATATTCTTTCCACCCCAAAACTGCATTTCTGCGATTGGCTTATAAGCCCCATCTCCTACCGGGGGCGCCGGGAATCCCACATTGCCTGAGTAAAGGTTGTTGCCAGAGTTATAGAACGTGCCATCAAGCGATCCGTATACCTCGTACTTGGTGGTGGTGGCTGTAAATTTCTGATTCTGTTGACCACGGAACAAGTCCCCACCCATGGAAACATTACTGCCATCTTGCAAGGTCAGTCGATAGGCAACGGGGTTATAAAAAATCAATGTATCGTTTGCCAGGGGCACGCTGGGTGTTCCCGACAATGTCAGCGTCGTTCCACTTACTCCGGATACTGTGATTGCATTACCCAGCGAGTCAACAACACGCGTTACCTTGCCATTATCAAGTTTATAAACAAACTGATCCTTTTCAATCTTGCTGTTTGCTGTGATATTGACGGTAGCAGAGCCCACCGGAGACGATGATGCGCTTGGCATCGTGGTGACAGGATTGAAAAACTCGAGCTTCTGACCCTGCTGCAGAGTAATTGCTGTATCAAGTGCAATCGCGCCTGCGCCACTTACCGAAGAAGCTGCGGAAAATTGGTTACCGGGAACATCCGCGGTAAAGACCACTTTCGCCCCGTCACGTGATGCAGTCACGGATGTGTGGGAAGGAGATGTGCTCAGATTAAACGCAGACACGATTGATGCTGCGATCCGTTCAAAATCTGCCGTAGTCGATCCCTCCTCCTGTATGTCTGTTGACGTAACCGTATAGTTAAGATCCACACCGTTGACGTTGACAGTAACAACATCCCCAACGGCATAGTTACCGGAGATGGTTGTCTGGGTAACTTGCGCAACCGGTTTTGTGGAATTTGCTACCGTAGCCAAAGTCGCCGTTGTACCAGTACCGACACTAGCCGCACTACCCTGCGCTAAGGTGTAACTAAGAGCAGATGAAACCGCGGCGTCTACGGTGAGCACACCACCCGAGGAGGATGCAATAGCACCCGAATTTGCGGCATTGATTTTTGCTGCTAACGACGCAGCTATCGTTGCCTCAGTATCGGCCACACCCACCCCGTGAGTGTAAGTTGTACCACCAAGTGTAATATTTACTTCGTTACCCGTTACATAAACACCTGCAGCGGCTGCAGCGAGAGTAACAGTGCGTTGATTGACCGATGCGTTGTCGGTAAACACACTATTCTTGGATGCGGTAATCAACGATCCCGCTGTGACCGACACTGGAGATAACGTGAATGAGTCACCGGGAATTTGAGACGTGAAAATTACGACATCTCCACGCGTGGTCGCCTGAACATAGTTGTGCTCAGGTAGGGAGCTACGGTTATAAGCCGCGGCGAGATTAGTCGCCAACACCGATACCCCACCCGACACATCCGAAGCAGTGGTGGTGTATTCGACATCTTTTCCATTGATAGTGAGTTTTATGGTTTTTCCAGCATCGACGGTGCCACCTAGGGCAACTTTATCGATCTGTGCTTGTCGAACATTAGCGGTTGTTGTGGCCGTCGTGGACAACCCCCCATTAATCGCTACCGAACCTGCGGCGGCACTTACCGCTGTATTTGCCTCAATGCCATCAACCATCACGCGCGCATATTGCTGAATGTCAGCAGCTGAAAGAACGCTGATCTTGTCTGACGTGACAGCTCCGCCACCAGTCTTATCGACGATTGCCGCGGTCGCCCGATCAGACGACGATACAAGCTTCAAACTTTTCGTGGTATCGGATGTCAGGACTACATTTTCTGGATCGGAACCCAAAGAGTTACGCGCCATCTCAGAGACTGGATAGCGAAAGCTTGCACCATCGTAGGTAATCGTCAGATTTTTATCATCGACCCGACGGTAGTAGAGCGTTAAAGTGTGCGCGCCACCATTATCATCTGCGCTGTAGACCGTTTGAGACACCTTGTTATTAAAGCTAGAAGGCACATCGGGATTAAATGGCACTTTACCGGAGGGAAGATAAGTATTTGTTCGGGCGTCCAAATTTACGGCAATTGTTGATAGGTTTGTAGTCTTAGGCTCGAGCGATGTTGGTGGCATGCTCAGACGCGATGTCCATTGATCATCCAAAGTAGCACCATCTTGTGAGGCATAGCCCGTAAGGTACATTCCGTTTTCATTAACGATGTAAGAGCGTTTCGGAAAATTTGGATCAACTTCTTTCGATACGGCGAACTGCCCGTTACGGGTGTAATAGACCTCATCCGGATCAACATTCGATGCCAAGCGAAACATTCCATTAGCACCAGTAATCGCCATGTCCAGGGTGTTAGCAGATTCCTGAACCGAGCCCATATTAAAGAGCCGACGAATATTCTGTTTCGCAGTGCCTTGACCGGCACGGGCAGGGTCGAGCGGGTTGATCGCCTTATAGAACTGGTCTTCAAAGATATATTCACCCGCCTTATAACCCACCGTACTGGAGTTGGCGATGTTATTGGAGATGACATCCAGTGCGTTATTGTTGGCGCGCAATCCTGAGAGACCAATCGTGTAATTACTCATTCCCGACTCCTTGCTTTATATTTCTGTTGACCCGAAAAACGTTTCCTGAAATTTATCCAACCCGATTACTGCAACACCCACTGCTTGACCTCGCTTGGCGCAATCTTTCGGCCATCTGCCAGAGTCATGTTGATACTGACGCCATCACGGCCCACAGCCGTTACACGCGAGGCAACCATGCTTTCACCCACAATGGTGTTGGCCCCATTTGCGCCCGTGACTTCCAGGTAATAAGTGCCAGCACTGAGCGGCTGACCATCGGGCCCTAAGCCATCCCAGTAGAGATTCGAGATACCGGCAGGCGATGCGCCCACTTTGCTGTTCATGACTACGTTGCCGGCGCTGTCCGTGATCTTCACTGTGGTATCGCTGACTGGCGCCGAGAAATTCGCACCAATCACCACTGGATTCACACCATCAAACTTGATCGTGTTGGCAGATACCAAGGCAGAGCGGCCGACCGTTAACGACTGACTCATGAAGTCAGACATTTGCATCTGCTCCATCAGGGCCGTCATGGTTTTGTTCATGTTGGAGATGCCATCCACCATGTTGAGCTGCGCCAACTGGGATGTCATCTCTGCGCTCTCCATGGGATTAAGCGGATCCTGGTTTTGCAGCTGGGTGGTGAGCAATTTCAAGAAATTGCTCTGGAGTTCTTTGGTGGAGGTGCCATCTAACGCCTTGGCGGCGGATGTACGTGAAGCCGGATCGTAGTACGTCAATCCAGCGATATTCAGGTCATTGATGGAAGTGGCCATTTCCGTTTTACCTTTTTAAAAATTACCCTTTACCCATGCTCAATGTGCGCAGCATCAACAGCCGCGTGTTGTTCATGAGTTCAATATTCATTTGATAAGAACGCGAGGCCGAGATCATGTTGACCATCTCTTCCACCGGGTTCACGTTTGGCATTTCGACATAGCCCTGTGCATCTGCGCGGGGGTGGCCAGGTTTGAATTCTTTGCGCAGCGGCGCGTCGTTTTCCACGATGTTGGCCACTTCCACACCCGAGCCCGGCGCCCCATCAATCGGCGTCGTGCGAAACACCACCTGGCGGCCGCGGTAAGGACGGCCATCTGGGCCTTCCAAGGTTTCAGCGTTCGCGATGTTGGATGCAGTGGTGTTCAGACGGATCGACTGGGCCACCAGGCCAGTGGATCCGATTTCAAAGGTGCGCATCAGGCTCATGGCTTAGTCCTTAACCCGGTTGGCCACTGATCGCCTGCAGGCGGGTCTTGATGCTGGAGCCAAAGAATTCAATGGCGGCCTGCATCATCATGAGTTCTGTGCAAAGTGAACACGCTCGGTATCGGCATCCACGGTGTTGCCATCCAGTGAAGGCTGAATCGGGCGGCGATACAGCAGATTGGGGTCTTCATATTCCCCTCCCCCTTGGGTCTCGATGTGGGTGGCGGAAGTCCTGGAGACCGTAAGCCGGGGATTGATCTCAAAACCCTGGAGCCGCTGCTGCAAGACATCCGAGAACACGATGTCTCGGGCCTTGTAATTCGGGGTGTCCGCATTGGCGATATTCGAGCCGAGAATCTCCTGGCGATAAGCACGCGTCAGGAGCGCTTTCTCATGAAAGGCCAGCGTGTCGTATTGAGGAACTAATTTCATGCAACACCCCTTGCAGTTTTCGGGCCACCCCCACCAGCGGTGGAAATGGGGTTGTCCTTCTTAAAGCAATTGGCGTGCCAAATAAATTAATTCAATAAAATCAATGACTTATAAAACGAAAAGGCCCCATATCGGGGCCCATATCGGACGAGGGATTTAGCCAGAGCCATCAATCCGGCATGTTTTGCCTGATCGATCAGGAAAGAACTGCCTGATCCCGCCTAGCTGCGGGACTCTTTGATCAGACGGCTATTGGCGGGCTGAACCGGCCGAGTGTTGTTGGGGTAAAGCCGCGCAAAAATGGCGATCTGATCAGAGGAGACCTCAATCGGTGTCTTCAGGACATACCAGGTGACGCCCTCGGTGCAAGGCGGGGTGGTGAGTGAACCCATGTAGGTGTAGTAGGACAGTTTGCGTGGCAGAACCTGGCCCAGATTGATCATGAGCTCCGGCGGGGCGACCGCCTCATTGCGCACCAGGGGAATGTGATTCCAGATGGATTGAATGAACGGGTTTTCTTTACCCGGAATCGGGCTGAGCAACACAGAGACCGCGGCCAGACGGCCTTGGCCATCGCGGAAATGCAGCTGCATGCTCATGCCATGGGTTTTCCCCTCGATGCGCTCCTCTGCAGGATGGCGAAACTCCAGGTGCATCAGCCGATACGTGTTGCCCAGAACCCTCATGGATGCGCCAGACAGATAGTGCACCTCCAGGGTCTTGCCCGTATCGATCACCTTGAACAGTGAAGGCTTCACATCGAAAGTGAGCTCTGGCAGATCAACACCGACACCATCACGCAGATCGATTGGTGATTGGAATTGGCCCTTATCGCAAGCCGCATAACGGGCGTGCAGCTTGCCCCAATTCGCCGGGCCACGATCACCATCGTAGGACCAGGGCACCATGGGCGCAGCCTTGGCTGAACCGGTTCTGGATTCCACAGGTTTTGAAGACGGTACGGGCGGAGACGAAGACTTTGCAGGGGCTGCTATGGCGGAAGCCGCATCAACAGAACGAATCACCAGCTCACCACTGCCCTGCATGCGCTCGCGAATGGCCTGTCGCACGGCCTCATTTGGATCAGCCGGAACAGGCATTGATGTTTTCACTGCCTGCGCACCATTGACGGTTACCGAGATTGGTCCAGACTTGGCCGGGACGGCCAGGCCCTGAGCTGGGACATTCTTTGCGGCAGTTGCCGCGGCGGGAGATGTCACAGCCGGGGCCGAGGCTGCCGCCGGGGCAGCCATGGGCGTGGGTGCGATCGGCGTGATTTGAATCGGATCTGCCTTGGGGAGCGGCGCAGGGTCGCCAGCAAAGGCGAGGCTTGCCAGGGCCAGCAGGGCCAGAGCCGCCAGGCCACGCGCGGGGCCAGTGTAATCCAGTAATTTTCGGCGATAAACAGTCATGAAGACGCTTCCTCTCATCTGAGGAAACGGTCGATCGGGGTCAACTGTTTAATTGACCAACAAGCCCTGACGGATCAGTCGAAACGGTGCTTCGAGCGAGCGCTGCACGAATTCCGGCAGGTCTGGCAGCACAATGATCAAGACCAAAAAGGCCAACGGTACGGTGATGGCAAAGCCAACGGAAAAGAGGTTGAACTGTGGGCTCGTGCGGGCCAGGATCGCCTGGATCACATAAAAAAGCAGGTACACCACGATCGATGGCAGAGAGAGCAACAGCCCCAGCTGAAAAGCCCGGGCGATCATGCCCGTGACCGCCGGAAGCGTCCAAACGGCGGGCCACTGGCCGAAAGGTAGGTTTTTGAAACTCTCCACCAACACCTCCAGCAAGACCAGATGAATGTTCAGCATGAACATCAGCGCAATCGCGGTGAGCCCCAGAAATTCACCCATCAGACCTGAGGCGATATTGGGGTCACGGACATAGTTGCTGGCAAAGCTCAGACCCGTTTGAATCGACAGGATCTCGGCTGCCAATTCCACTGCCATCAATCCCAGTCGAATCAAAAAACCGATGAACACACCGATCAGCAATTCGATGCCAGCCGCCACAAAGGTTGGCGGCGCCAATCCGAATGCCTTTGCCTGAGGTACTAACCCCGGCAGAATCGAGATCGCAATCAACAGGGCCACCATCAGCCGCAGCCGCATGGGAAAGGCACGAAACGCAAAGAGTGGCATGGAGAGAAACATGCCGAAGATCCGCAGGGAGACGAGCATCAGGCCAGTGGCCCACTGCATAAAGAAATCGGCGGTAATGGTCAGCATGAGCGGTCAGTGCGCGGCGCTTTGAGCCCGATGCGGCCCTTAACTCATGATGCTCGGGATACGCAGGATGATTTCGCGCAGATAGTCGGAGAACAATGCCAATAAAGCGGGCCCAGCCACCAGAATCACCAGCACCATCACAATGATCTTGGGCACAAAGGCGACCGTTGTTTCGTTTAACTGGGTTGCGGCCTGCAAGATGCCAATGATCAGACCCACAATCAGCAATGCCAACAGAATCGGGCCACTCAGAATGAGTGCCATGCGCAAGGCCTGAAACACCAGCTCAATGACAAAGGTGGCGTCCATTACAGCCCCCCAACCATATAGCTCTCCACCAGTGAGGCCGCCAGCAGGCCCCAGCCATCGGCCATGACAAAGATCAGCAGTTTCAAGGGCAGTGAAAACATCATGGGCGAGACCATGACCATACCCAGGGAAGTAAGAATACTTGCGACCGCAAAATCAATGGCTAAAAACGGCAGAAAAATCATGAACCCAATAATGAATCCAGTCTTGATCTCGGAGATGGCAAATGCAGGAATCAGCACCATGATCGGCACATCTTCTCGAGATTGAATGGGTTTGCCGTGCAGCTTGGCGAACAGGGCCAGGTCATCCTGCCGCGTCTGCTTGAGCATGAACACTTTCAAAGGCTTACTGCCCTCAGCGACCGCCTGATCGAACGAGAGCTTTTTCTGGGTGTACGGGATGTAGGCGTTATCGTAGATCGGGTCCAGCACGCCCGGCTTCATAATAAAAATAGTGAGAAAAATCGATAGGCCCACCAGCACCAGGTTGGGCGGCATGGTGGTCAGACCAAGGGCCTGCCGCAGCAGTGCAAACACAATCAGGATGCGGGTGAAACTTGTCATGAGCATCAGCGCTGCCGGAATGAAGGTCAGCGCGGTGAGCACAATCAGGGTCTGCACAGGCACCGAATAGGTGTTACCACTCTGCGTGATGAGTGGCAGTGACTGGGCATAGGCCGTGGCACCAAACAGCAGGACCCCCGACACCAAGGAAACTGATAGGCAGATTTTCTGAAACCGCGTGATCATTTCTTATTCTTTCTAAGCAGTTCCGACAGGCGGGCAGCGAAGTCCACGGGTGCGGGCGAGGCGGAGAGACCCGCCACTTCCTGCTGCGAGAGCTCGGCAATCAGGCTGATCTGGTTGGCTGTGTGGCCCAGCACATAGACCCGGCCCACCACACTGGCAATCACGATCCGCTCACGCGGCCCAAGACTCTGAACCGAGAGGATTCGAATTGAGGAATTGGGCACCGTGGCCGTCATGTTTTTGTGCACCAGCCAGGCCACCAGCAAGACCACACCAGCCAGCAGCAGCAATGTGATGAAGGTCAGCCAGATCATGCCACCGCCGCTGGAGGCGGGCTGATAGACCGTGGCGGCAATCGATGGCGCAGCCGGTGCACTGGACTGCGCCTGGGCAAAGGCCAGGCAAGAGATCAGCGACAGAAAAGAAAAAAGCGCGGTCCTTACGGATCGCGCCAAGGAGACCAACAATGAAGCTGCTGTTGCCGACTGGGGCGGTGGGGGCTGATGCGATTCTTGGTGGGGAGTGACTTCTTGGTGAATCGGCATCTGCTGCCCCCTTAATGAAGATTCTTTATCGGTTGATTTTTCTGAGCCTCTCCGCCGGGGTCACGATATCGGTTAACCGGATGCCGTATCGGTCATTGACAATCACCACCTCACCCTGAGCGATTAGGCAACCGTTGACCACCACCTCTAGCGGTTCGCCCGCAAGCATATCAAGTTCGATGACCGAACCGTAGGACAGGGCCAAAAGATTGCGGATCTGCATCTTGGCCCGGCCGAGCTCCACCGTGACCTGTACGGGAACATCGACCACCAGATCAATGTCGTTGAGCACGGCGGGCGCTCTGGGGGTGCTGTCGCCATCCAGCTCGTCATAATCAGCGGCCCGAACGCCGGCCTGGGTGCGCTCTTTCAAGCCTTCGGCCAGGCTATCGCTGCCCGGGGTTGTGTTCTCTGCCATGATGATCTTCCTTTCGTTGCTTGCTGCTATCGATTCAAAGTGGGTTAAGCGGGATTGGGGCTGCCTGCAGCCGCAGGCGCTACCGTGCCGGGATCACCGCGCATCGCGGCCTCGAATGTTTCACCTGCGCGTGCCGACTGCCGTTCATAGAGATCACCGCGCTCTTCTGCGCGCATCATGGATGGGCCCAGACGGCCTCGCTCAAGCGGCGCCTTCAGGTATTCCTCAGGCCGCTGAATGCTCTGCACCTTCACGGCATAGCGGCCATTTTTCACGCCATATTTGCCGCGGATGACAGGCAGACCATCCACATACACGGTAACGGGATCCACGATTTCAATCGGAATGATCTCGCCCACGGCCATGGAAAGCACATCGCCCAACAACATTTCTTTTCGGGCCAGCACGGCCACGGCGGTCACTGGTGTGGACTGGACTTCATTTTGCAGCTTATCGACCCAGATCTTGTCGGGCTCTGAGACCAGCTGCATGTTTTCATAGAGCACACCTTTCAGGGGCTCAAGCACCCAGAACGGGATGCAGAGATCGACATCGCCTTCACGGCCATTGATATCAATGGTGAACTTGGCATGCATCACCATCTCTTCAGGGCTGGTGATTTTGGCAAAAGTGAAGTTGGTCTCCTGGCGCATGAAGTCAAACTTCATTTCATGCACGGATTTCCAGGCCTTTTCATACTCGTTTAAGAGGCCATCCATAATCCGGCGCACAATGCGCAACTCGGTGGCGGTGTATTCCTTCACGCTGGTACGGGGTGCCAGGCGGCCCTCGCCACCAAACATATTGTCGATGGCGATATAGATCACGCCCGGATCAATACACCAGCAGCCGGTTCCCTTGAGTGAGCGGATGTTCACGATATTGATGTTCGTGCGCTCAGGAAAACCGTCGATGAATTTCTTATAGGTCTTCACCATCGGCAGATGAACCCGAACCTCCACCGGGGATCGGATCATGTTGAACAGTGTCAGCCGCACGGTGCGGGCGAATTTTTCGTGGATCAGCTCCAGGGTGGGCATGCGCCGGCGCGAGAGCTGCTCCAGCTTGTTGAACATGCCCTTCTGATTTTCGACCTTTGCGCGGTACGCCGGATCCATGTCATCCATGGGATTGCGAGCCTCGTGGGGGACATCGTCCTCCGCCACTGCGGCAGTGTCTTGCGGATTGTCGTTTTCAGCCATGGTAGGTGTGCTCGAACCGATTTCCTGTTATGCGTTCAGCCGCTGTTGATTACTGCATGACCAGGCGATCAAACAGAACGCCCTGGACTGGCAGGTCCATTTCAGTGACTTTCCAATATTGGGCGGCAGCCTCAATGGCAGTCTGGCTCAGGCGCTCACCGGCCGTGGTGGTCTTGGGCACTGCGCCGATACGCTCCAGATTTGCGAGTTCAGCGGATTCAAGACGCTGCTGCAAGATATAGATGGCAGTGAGCTGCGGCTCAATGATGGAATTGATCACCAAAGCGATCTCTTTGGCCATGGCATTTTTGCCATCTACAGTTGCGAGCTCCTGCATGGTGCGAGAAGAGAGCACCAGAATGATCTTGTCGCGAATCACCGGCAGGAAATTCTTGATCTTGCCTTCAGTTGCCGCATCACCGGTACGCAGCACGATTGCGGTCTGCAGATAGTGCTCACCACCACGCCCCGGCAAATTCACCGTGAATTCATCCATCTTGATAAAGCGCGGAGGTTTGTTTTCCTTGCGGAACTCCATCTGCTTTTTCAATTGATATTCCGGAGTGGCCTCCAGCTCGGCCTGCTTACGCTTGGCCTCGGCCTGGCTCTGCGAGTACATGTAGTAACCCACACCACCCCCGATCACCACGACCGCGCCAAGGATGATGAAGATCAGCTTCTTCTTGCTTTTCTTCGTTGCGTCACCTTCCGCGGGGGCAGCTGCGGCCACCGATGCAGGCGCCCCTGCAGCTTCTTCTGGGATTGCGATTTCGTCAGCCATGATGCTCTCTCACTTATGTTGTCTGTTGTCTCGAATCAATATCTCGGATGTAACTTGAAGGTTAGGCTACCAAATGGATGCCGTCATCGGCAGTAATCGACCCACGCGCATTCGGCGCGCTCCCCGCGACCGTGGTCAGCGAGGAGGATCGACCACCATCACGCTCACGGCTGCCATTACCCCCAGATCGGCCAAATTGGCCCTGATCGAAGGCCTGTGCAGCGCTATTTGAGTCATTACGCTCGCGCATCTCCAAGTTCAGTGCAAGTCCCATCTGGGCCATGTCTTGGCGCAGAAAATGGGCGCTGCTCTCCAGGCGTGCTTTCATGGCGTCGGTCAGACCCTCCACCACCAGCGAAGCGCGTCCAGCACCATCCAACTGCAGATCCAGGCGGATCGGGCCCTGATTCGGCGGGGTCACTTCCAGCACAGCGCGGCCGCCCCCTTGTTTGGTGAGCTTGAGCACCTCGACGTTGAGCGGACCAGAGCCTAGCGAGGCACGGGTGGCCTCCAGCCGACTCTCTGTGCGGGCAGATTCAGCACTTTGTGCAGCAGCCGTTCCGGTCGTGGCATCCACGCGTTGCGCCGATTGACGCGCCGTCTCTGCTGCTGCAGCTACACCCTCTGCGTTGGCCTTGGCCACAACCACGACATTGCCCACATCACCCGCCAGATCGCCTGCGGCAGAGTTCTCTTTGCTGATCTCCACCACCGGCTGCTGAGATTTGGAAGCTGCTGCCGCAGCAAGCGCGGCCGATTGGGATGACTGCTGCTGAGACGGATGATCTGCAGATGCATCGGCACCGCCCGAGTGGGCCTGGGCGCTATTGTTTGAAACGGCAACACCGGACGCCACATTGGCGCTCACGGGGGTTGATCCCGTCGTGCCGTTTTGGGTCATCCCTGTCACGGCAGCCCCTGCGTTTTGGACAGAGGCTGCATCATCGACAGCCTCAACAGACGCTTTCACCGACTTCGTGACGGCTGGAGCATCGGCCTGAACCGAGGTCTGCACCGTTAAGGCTGCGGTAGCGATCACCGGATTCTGATCAGACCCTTCGGTCACCTGGGCTGGCTGTATCTCTGAGGTTAACGATTCATCAACGACGACAGCGGCCACCGCGCCCGACTCGGCACCCACCAAAGCCTCAGGGGTTTCGGCAAGCAAGGCCAGTTCACTGGCACTTGGCGCTGACACTGTGATACCGGTGGCGGACTCAATCGACGCATCGGCTGCGAGCTGGGAAACCCCATTGGCAGCCATTTGGGCGGCGGCTAGGGTCGCCGCATCAACAACGGCCACGCCATCCTGAACAGCCCCGTTGACCGCGGCAAAGGTTGCCATCACGGCGCCCTGAAATGCTGGATCGAAAGGCAAATTCTGCCCATTTGCCATGAGCAATGCCGCATCGGTGGCGGCCTGGGCCTGCGGAAGGATCTGATCTGACAGAGACTGGGCCATGGCAGCGGCCTGCTGGGCCTCCAGCGCGGCCAAAGCGGCAGCAAATTCGCCTGCAAACTGGTTTTCCGGGGTGCCTGAGCCCGCCTGGCCAGCGGCCGCGGCCACTGCCTCGGCTGAAAAGCCGGCCATCAGTGGGTCAACGGCTCCAGCCTGGCCTGCAGATGCTGCCGCTGCGCTTGAACCGCCTAAAACTTGCATGGATGCCATGACGTTCAACCTCTTTTAAGAGAAAGTGAACCGTACTAAGCATCTTTCGTGCCAGTCTCCTTTGAAAACGGGCTTTTACGGTGAGAAAAGGCATCTTCGATTTCCTGCCACTCGGCCTGCTGCTCTTCCTGCTGGGCCTCTTTTTTGCGCCGCGCGACAGCGCGATCCAGGCCCTGGCTCTTCATTTTGGCCGCCAGTGCTGCCTTATTGGCATTTTGCAGTTCCCGGTGAAGGTGTGCGGACGCTAACTCCTGCTCCTTGGCACCCGCCAAGAGTTTGGAACGAAAGGCCATGGTGTCGCGCAGCAAGGCGACCGATATGCCCTGCTGTCCCATCTGCATGGCAGCATCGCCGTATTCATCAGCGTACTGAATAACCTGCTCGTTAAGATCCTTGGCCTTGGCGAACTCGCTGGCAATGCGACGGGCCTTGGCCATGGCCATATCCTGGCGCACCTTGGCCAATCGGGCCATCGCGCTCATGGCGCGACTCATTTAGCCACCCCCAGCAGCCCACTCATTTGGGTCCGCCCACCATGGCAGCGATTTTCATCAGCTCTGAGAGCGAGTTCTCCATGCCGTGGGCATCATCGGCATCCTGCTGAAGATACTTTTGAATTTGTGGCCAGAGCTTTACCGCCATGTCGAATTCAGGATCTCCGCCCGGCACATAGGCACCCATCGACAAAAGCTCCCGGCCACGCATGTACTTGGAAACCAGCATCTTCATTTTCCGGGCAGCCATCTGATGTTCCTTGCTCGTAACCTTGGGCATTACTCGGGAGATCGATTTCTCAATATCGATTGCCGGATAGTGGCCGCTGTCGGCGAGCTCCCGGGAGAGAAAAATATGGCCATCCAAAATGCCACGGGCCGTATCGGCCACAGGATCGTGCACATCATCGCCTTCCAACAAAATGGTGTAGAAGGCGGTAATTGATGCGTCTTCGCGGGCACCATTGCCCACGCGCTCAACCAATTCCGGCATCTTGGCAAATACGCTGGGTGTATAGCCACGGGATACCGGCGCCTCGCCAAGACTCAGACCAATCTCACGTTGGGCCATGGCAAATCGTGTCAATGAATCCAGAATCAGCACCACGTGCTTGCCCTGATCACGAAACCAAGTGGCCACATCGGTGGCGTAATAAGCACCGCGCACACGTGCCAGGGGCGATGCATCCGCAGGCGCTGCCACCACCACCGAGCGATGCATGGCGTTCTCACCCAACACATCGACACAGAATTCACGCACCTCTCGGCCGCGCTCACCCACCAAACCAATCACCATCACATCCGCCACGCAGTTACGGGCCAGCATGCCCAGCATCACACTTTTGCCCACGCCTGAGCCAGCAAAAATGCCAACACGCTGACCACGGCCCACCGTTAATGCGCCATTGATGGCACGAATACCGGAGTCCATGGGCTCGTGAATCGGCGCCCGATGCAGTGGATTGACACGACGCGTGGGCACGCCGGGAATGCCGTGGGTATCGATACCTTTGCCATCAATGGGCCGGCCGAATCCATCCACGATACGGCCCAACAGACTCTGGCCCAGGGGCAACACCCCTGCGGCCTGCTGGACCTTGAATGCGGCGCCTTCGTAATAGGGTGTGCCGAGCGGATAGACCGGCGCTCCAGGCGAAATACTGTCCACCGGATCAACCGGCATCAGATAAGTGGTGGCGCCATTAAATCCGATGCACTCCGCCTCGACAGCCTGCTCGCCACCAAGGTTAATCGTGGCGCGATCACCGATCGTCATGGGCAGGCCCTGGACTTCATAAAGGAGTCCCGAGACACGCACCAGTCGACCCTCCCGGACCGACTGCGGCATGATGTTGAGCCGTGCGGAATACGCGGCAAGCCGCTGCAAAGATTGGCTATTCTGTGGATGCATCGAGACCGAGGGCCGTGCGTACCAGAGCCCTGCGGGCCTGATCGCCAACATTTAGGCGCGTGCCCTGTGCCTCGACATAGGCATGGCCTGGCGGCACATTTTCATCAAAGACCAGAGTGCATTTGAAGGGCAGGCCCGGATCATCCAAAGCCCGCTTCCATGAATCGAGTTCCTCCTGGCGAATACGGAAAAATAATTTCTCGCCTGGTTTGGGCAGACGCATCAGAGCCTCCTGCACCGCGCTCACAAAAGGCGCCCGGTCCATGCCCTCTTTGCCCGAAAGCCGCTCACCCACCCGATAGGCGAGCTCCACCATCGGTTCACCCATCGCGGCAGGCAGCTCGTTGATGGCTTCCAGCAGCGTGTTGAGCGCTGTCGTGAGCCGTTCTATCTCGGCCTTCGACTGCTCGTAGCCGGTTTTATAACCTTCCTCGTGGCCTTTTTGCATGCCCTCCAGGTGGCCGGCAGCAAATCCTTCCTGCTTGCCTTCGGCATAACCGGTCTCGTGGCCCGACTCCATGCCTAGCCGTGCGGCTTCCGCACGAATGGCCTCGACTTCATCCACAGTGGGCAGAGGTGCACGTGGCACCTCCGTTTTTGGTCGTGGATCAAATGAGGGCGGCTTCCATACCCGCAGCGATGCGGTGAGCTCTTTTTCCAGCTCGGCCTCTTCCGCCGCACGACGCGCGCGGCTTTCTTCTGCCGCCTTGTAGACCGAATCCAGTGAATACGCCATGAGTCAATCAGGCAGGCAGGGCGCGCGATCAGACAAACTGATCGGCAGCTTTGCCACGCTCCATATTGATGCGGCCTTCGTCGGAAAGTGTACGCGCCACCGCAAGGACGGCTTTCTGCTGCTCCTCGACATCCTGAATTTTCATGGGACCACGGGTCTCCAGATCTTCTTTGGTTGCTTCTGCTGCACGACGTGCCATGTTCTTGAAAAGCTTATCGCGCAGACGCGGACTGGCCCCCTTGAGTGCCACCACCAACATATCTTGCGGCACTTCCAACAACAGGGTCTGCAGAGAGCGATCATCGATGTCGACGAGGTCTTCAAAGGTGAACATTTGTTCCAGAATCAACTGGGCGAGTTCTTCGTCGTGTTCGCCGATCTTGGCCAGTGCAGCCTTGTCCATACCACCCGACATAAAGTTCAGGATCTCGGCCGTTGGCATGACACCGCCCACCGTACTGCGGCGCGTATCGCTGGTGCCTTCCATCGCACGTGACATGACTTCATTGAGCTCCTTCAGGGCAGCAGGCTGGACCTTTTGCAGAAGTGCCACACGCAGCATCAGCTCATCGCGGACTGCATCGGGGAAGAGCTTGGCCGTGGCTGCCGCATGTTGGGGCTCAAGGAAAACGAACACCGTGGCAATAATCTGCGGATGTTCGTTTTTGATCATTTCATAGAGCACATCAGGCTCCATGCGCTTTAAGGCCTCCACACCAGACATATCAATGGCGGACTCAAGTTTGCCAAGCAGATCAGAGGCACCCTCTGAGCCCAGCGCCTTATGCAGCATGTTTTGCATAAAGGAGTCAGTATCAAAGGCCACCTGGGCATTGTTGGCCGTGGCATCTTTAAACTGACGCAGAACTTCAATCACCAATTCACGGGGCAGCGCGCGCACCACAGCCATTTTGGAGGAGAGCTTCTGCACCTCGAAAGGTGAGAGTAGACGCAACACATCGGCGGCGGCCTCAGGGCCCACCGCCAGCAGCACCACGGCGGATTTCGATGCGCCATCCAGATCGTCGATGGATGTGGCCGCTGCCGACGAAGCAGACCGGACGCCCTCTTTCAGGGCCTCGGCAATCGATATTGGCTTGTCTTCCTTGACGTCATCTTCGGCCATGTTGCGCTCCTGTGGTTACCCTGCCGCCTTGGCGTCCGTGCTCATCCAGCCCTTGAACACGTTGGCCACCACACGCGGGTCTTTTGCCACAAAATCCTTGGCGTATTGCACCAGCTCCTCGTACTCGCGCTGAGCCTCTTCGGCCTTGCGCTTGCGTTCCTCTTCGGCCATGCGGCGCTCGTCTTCCGCGGCACGCCGACGCTCCTCTTCCTCCATCCGCTTTTTCTCGCGCTGCAGTTCCATTTCCAGGCGTTTTTTCTCGCGAATCTCGGGCGTCATCATGGCGAGCTCGGCCTTCATGCGCTCATCAATCTCATCTTCAAGTTTCTGCTCTTCTTCCACCACTTCCACCAGGGGCGGAAAGAGAATCGGCTTGGCCACCACGAAAAAGAAGATGGCCAGTGCGCCGATGATGATGGCGAACTTGGCAAATTCTTTAGAGAGCTCAATAAAGCCTGCGTCCTTGTAGAACGGAACCTGCTCCACCGGCTCGGGCGTGAACGGAATATTGGCCAGACTGACTGAGTCACCACGATCCTGCCGGAAACCCACCGCATCGCGGGCCAGCGCAATCATCTGCTGGACTTCAGCGGGCTGATAAGGAATGAGCTTGACCTCACCCGATTTGGTATCGGTCTGCGATTTAAAGTTCACCACCACCGCAGCCGATACGCGGCGCAATTCACCCTTGGCACGCTTGAGGTACTCAATAGTGCGATCGACTTCATAGTTGGTGGTCAATTCATTACGCGAAGTACTGCCCGATCCGCCATCGCCAGGCGCATTCAAGACGCGGGCTCCGGTGGCACCCTTCTGCGCTGCGCCTTTTTGAATTGGTGCCTGGGCATTCGGCGGCGGCTGATTGGTCAGCGCACCCGGAATGCCGCCTGTAGATGGCGTGGTGCCCTCTGCACTGATGCTCTGCTGGCTACGAATCGCGGCCGCATTGGGCGGCGTGTTCCGGCCAAAGGCCTCCTGCGTGCGGGCCAGTTCATTGAAGTCCATATCAAGCGTGACCTGGGCCTTCACGTTGCCCTTGCCGGTGATCGGCTCAAGAATGCTGGCCACGCGCTTGGAGAGCGCTGCCTCCAACTCCTGCACGTACTTCAGCTGGGACTGATTCAGTCCTTCTGCACGGTCGGCGCTTGGCGAGAGCAGATTGCCCTCTGAATCCAGAATCGTGACGTCCTGCGGGCCCATCTGCGGAACAGAGGACCCCACCAGATGCGTGATGGCGGTCGCCTGCTGCTTATCGAGGAAACGGCCTGGATGCAGCGTCAGCACCACCGAGGCCGTGGGCCGCTGCTGCTCGCGCACAAAGGCCGACTGCTTGGGCACCGCCAAGTGCACACGTGCCGACTTCACCAGAGACAACGATGAGATGCTTTTGGCCAGCTCGCCCTCCAGGCCCCGCTGATAATTCACCTGCTCTACGAACTGACTGGTGCCCAGCCGCTGATTTTCTAAAAGCTCAAAGCCAACAAAGCCAGACTTGGGCAGGCCCTGGCCAGCCAGCTTCAGTCGGGTCTCATGGACCGTCTTGGCAGGCACCGTGATGGCGCCGCCACCCTCCGTAAACTTGTACGGAACATTCATCTGTTGTAAGGAGGCAACAATTGCCGCGCTATCCCGCTCATCTACATTGGAGAACAGGATCTTGTAGTCGTCCTTCATCCCCGAGAAAGAGGTGAACAGAATCACCAGCAGCAGAAAGAGCACGCCGCCGCCAAGAATCGCCTTCTGCGCAAGGGGCAGGCCCTTCAGACGGCTGGAAAGCTGCTGGAAAGCCTCGGCCCTGTTGGCCTTTAATCCCGTGGAAGGTTGCGCATTTTTTGCCGCCGCATCTGCCGCTGGGGCGGCCGCAGCCGCAGCGCCGCCGATATTGACGACCGCAGCATTGGCATCCGATGCCTGAACAGGAGTATTGACGTTTTCGGCCACGTAAGTTGTAGTGCGAACTTAAAGTGATTAATTAAATTTTCCGGGGTTATGACACTATTTATGGACTTCGTCAAGAAAAACTCATGACATCGCCCAATCAGCTAAAGCAAGGATTACGCCATTGAACCTCCAGGCCAACCCTCCTGGCCAAGGCGCCCAGCTGGAGGAAGCCTTCCGGCTTTTTCTGCAGGCCTCGCAGGATCTGGAGGAACAACAAAAAGTCCTTCAAAATCAAGTAGATCGGCTATCCAACGATCTTGCGATCGCCAACCAGCGACTGGCTGCCTTGCTGGGCGCCCTGCCCGCAGGCGTGCTGCTGATCGAAGAAGGGGTGGTGCGTGATCTAAACCCAGCCGCCCGGGCCCTGCTGCCCGATCTGGTGGAGGGCATACCCTGGCAAATTCCGACGGCCTGGTCGGCCACACCCGTTCAGGGCGAATATCAGACCAGCTGCGATTCCACTGGGCGCACCGTGCAGTTGAAAGAGGTGACCATTGGTGATCGAAAAATTCTGCAGATTCAAGACATCACCGAAAGCCTTGCCCAGCACGCAGAGACACAACGGCAATCAAAACTTGCATCCATGGGTCAGATGGCCGCAAGCATTGCCCATCAGCTCCGCACGCCGCTGGCCACCGCAACGCTGTATGCGGGCCACCTTGCCGACCCATTGCTTCCGCAAGAGCGCCAAGGTGAGATGGCCGACAAACTAAGACGGCAGCTGACCTCACTGGAAAAGCTCACCACGCGCATGCTGCAGTTCGTGCGCCAGCGGCCCCAGAGAGCCGAAAGCGTATTGATCAATGAACTACTCGATGAGGCCGAACAGGCCATTGCCCCGCAGTGCGAACGCTACGGTGTCCCGCTGAATGTGAGCCTTCAGGGCGAGCCCAGTCTGGTCACAGTGGAGCGCGATGCGATTGTGTCAGCCTTGGTGGCGGTTTTAGAGAACGCGCTGCAGATTTCACCCAAAGGCTCGGTGATTCAGATGCAGACCACAATTGAGGCCTCGCGTGTACGCATTCAAATCGATGATCAGGGCCCGGGCATCGAAGACAGCATGCTGAATTCCATGTTTGAACCCTTCACCACCAGTCGTGTGAATGGCACCGGACTTGGCCTTTCAATTGCCCGCAATGCAATCGAGGCCCATCGCGGTGAGATCTCTGCCACCAACCGGCCGGAGGGTGGCGCACGCTTCACCCTGACCCTGCCCTGCCTGCCAGCACTTTAATTTAAAAAAGCACGCCTACTTATGTCCCACGCCCCTGTCATGATTGTTGAAGACGATGCCGATCTGCGCGAAGCCATTTGCGTCACGCTGGATTTGCATCAGATTGAATACAGAGCCTTTGGCGATGCCGAAAGCGCACTGATGGCCTTTGATGATCAGGAGTTTTCGCTCACCGTATCGGATTTCAAGCTGCCGGGTATGGATGGCTTAACGCTGCTGCGTTCCATCCGCAAGAAAGTGCCGCAGCTGCCCGTGGTGATCATGACGGCATTTGCAGAGGCCAAGCTGGCGGTGGAGGCCCTGCAGACTGGCGCCAGAGACTTTCTGATCAAACCATTTCAACCCGAACATCTGGTGGGCGTGATTGCGCGGTATCAGCCCACAGTGGATAGCGTGAGCAACGGCAACGGCCAATCGATCGTTGCCCGCGCACCCGCAACACTCAGCGTGCTGTCACGCTGCCAGCGGGTTGCTGCCACCACTGCTACTGTATTGCTCACGGGTGAAAGCGGGGTGGGCAAAGACGTGTTCGCGCGCCAGGTGCATGCCCGCAGTCCTCGTGCCTCAAAACCCTATGTGGCGATCAACTGTGCAGCCATTCCGGAGACGCTTTTGGAATCGACCCTGTTTGGTTTTGAAAAAGGCGCATTCACCGGAGCAAATAAGCCCCAGGAGGGCAAGTTTGAAAACGCCCATGGCGGCACACTCTTTCTCGATGAAATCGGTGAGCTGCCGATTGAACTTCAGGCAAAACTGCTACGCGTGATCCAGGACCGGGTGGTAGAGCGTATTGGCTCAAACAAATCCCAAGAGGTGGATGTACGCATCATCGCTGCCACGAACCGGGATCTGTTGGAGCGCGTATCGGCCGGTAAATTCCGCGAGGATTTGTACTACCGATTGGCGGTCTTCCCCATCGCGATTCCGCCACTGCGTGAGCGCATGGAAGATGTGATCCCCATGGCCGAACTTTTCCTGGAGCGTTACGGACAGACGATGGGGCGGCCTGGATTAAAACTCTCCGAGCCCGCCAAGGCCGCGATCAATGCCCACCACTGGCCGGGCAATGTCCGCGAACTGGAAAATGCCGTGCAACGGGCGCTGCTGCTCTCCGACACCGACCTGATCATGCCCGAGGACCTGGAACTGAAGGCCCCGGTAACCGGGGCCGCCGCTTCTGCCGTAAGAACTTCAGGGGACGGACTACCGGGTTGGTCCATGGAAGGCGCAGGAGTTGGGGGTGGCGCGGAATTTGCTTCATCTGTAGGGGATCCGACCGCGGATCTGGAAACCGTCGAGCGGGAGCACATCCTGCGGGTGCTCAAAGGCACGGGTGGGAACCGGAAAAAAGCGATCGATATCCTGGGAATTTCTGAGCGGGCACTTCGGTACAAGCTCAAGGATTACAAGGAAAAAGGCTTTTATTCAGGCAAGGATTAACTTAGACTTCGTGACATGAGTGTAGAAGGCATCAATCAGGTACTGTCCCGCATGCAGGCCATGCAGGAGATGGCCGCCAGTGGAAAATCCACGGTGGATGGGGTCGGCTCGCCGCTGAATAGCGGCAACATGGCTGCTATGAAATCCAGCGGTGTCGACTTTGGTCAGGTTCTGAAGCAGGCCGTTCAGGAAGTGAGCGATGCCCAAAACACCGCCCAGGCCAAGGCACAGGCGTTCCAAATGGGCGCCAAAGATATGTCGCTGGAAGAAGTGATGGTGTCCTTACAGAAGGCAAATGTTGCCTTTCAGGGCATGATTGCCGTGCGTAATAAGCTGGTCGAAGCCTACCGGGATGTGACCAACCTTCAGGTCTAAGCGTTTCCTTCGCGCTTGGCGCGAATTTCCTCTGCCGTAGATCCATCCACCTGATACGCCCAGGCCAGCACCTCCGCCACAGCCGCATAGAGCTCCGGCGGAATCAACTGATTCAGATCGAGCTGCACCAAGAGCTCTACCAATTCAGGCTCAATGGCCACCGGCACCTGGTACTCATTGGCGCGATCAATGATGGTCTGGGCCACATAGCCTGTGCCCTTGGCGACAATCCGCGGCGCTGCCGAGTTCTGTTCATAGCGCAGCGCCACAGCACGTTTATTCAAAAGCTCGGCGCTCATGCCAGGCTACTTCCATCTTCCGACTGAAGACGAATCTTGACTGCCTCGAGATGTGCAGAGACCAGATGATCTTTTAACTCTTGAAAATGCTGCGCCATCACCTGTTGGCCCTGGGTCTGCGGGCGCACCACCACACTCACCGAATCTGCGATCTGCATGCCCCGAATCGTGACCATGCCAATGGTGGGCAACTCAGCCTCAATCGAGATCTGTGCCCCTTTGACGAGACCCGCACCTGGATTTTTTGGGTCTTCACCATAGGTGTCTTCGCGGTAGATCTTGGCCCGCACGCCTGGTGTGAGCTCGCCATTCCAGACCAGCTGGCCATGCATCAACAGATTCAAACCATCCTGGACTTCCTGAGAACCACGCGCGGGAATGTTCTGCACTGCGGCTGCAGCGCTGCGCGGGCTTTTTTCTTTCGTTAGACCAAGCGCCTCTCCAAACTGGGCAACCGCCATCATGGGCGACTGATCAAGGCCTTTTTTCAGCATGACTAAGGCCTCCTTCGGCGTTGCTGCCAGCGACTGATTCCCAGGGTCGCGCGTTTGCTGTTGCACCAACTCTTTGGGCATAGGCCACTTCAGGGAATGCTCGCCAGATTCAACCTTGCCAAGCTGCATCGTGAGCTTTGCGATATGGGCTGCTGCTTCAGGGTCATCGGGAATTACCGGTGATGTGTAGATGGTGCCTGTCTGATCGGTACTGCTACGCACATTCGGAGTTGTGCGCGGCCCCTGTGACACCGGCACAGGGGTTTTTAAAATCACACTGGGATCGATGCGTGCTGCCGCATCGTTCATCACCACCGGGGCCACACGCGCAACCGGCTCAGGCTTGAGATCCTGAGGTGGTGGGGCCGCGGGTTTGGGTATGTTCGGTGGTATCTGCATGGGGCAAGGTCCTTACCCCACTTTATACGGCGAACTCAGACTGCGGGGATAGCCCCTGCTGCGGAAATATGCACCGTGCTGGAGGCTTTTTCCACCCCCTCAGCACCAGAGCGCATCAGATGAATCTCAACCCAGGCGGCCTCCAGGTTACGAAAGACCTCGATCACGCCGGTGAGCATTTCGGAGTTATTTTTCAGTCGGGATTTCAGAATTTCCCGAATCGCCCAGTCATAGAGCGACGCCAGGTTCTGCGAAATCTCACCACCTTTGTCGTGATCGAGTGCGGCCAGCAGCCCCTTCTGAATCAGATCCAAAGACTTACTGACATATTCAGCATTTTCCCTGCCCTCTTCCATGGCCTTTTGCGCCAGTCGAAGGTTATCGATAAGTCGCTTGTACACAATCACAATCAACTCAATCGGACTGGCCTCGGAAACCGCCGTTTGTGCCGCAAGATTGCGGTAGGCGTTGAGATTACGGGCATTCATAGGTCTTCCCCTTGTTTAAATTCTTTCAGTGGCGTGTTCAACATTAAAAAATTCTTTCGTATCACTTTGGCGTTTAGTCATTAACCGCTTTTCTGGCTGTTGACCAGGCTTTCAATCGCCGATGTCAGCGCGTTGCTGGTGGTCTGTAGTCGGAAGAGCAAGGCATCCAAGGCTGCGTATTGACGGTAGTAACGCTGCTCAATACGGGCGAGTTTGTCTTCCCAGTCGGATACACGCTCTTCCAATCGGGTTTGTTGGGTTTCGACATCGCTGATGTGGGCAGACACAATGCCACTGGACCGCAGCGAGGATGTTAGAAAACTGGTCAGGCTGAGTGAACTGCTGGCATAGCCCAGGGTCACTCCCTGGGCGAACTTATCCTGCAGACCATTGGCAATCGCCGTATTCAAATCGCCCTTATCCAAAAATAGTGTGCCGTCACGCTGGACTTCCACTCCAATTGAGGTAAAAGTGATGTTGCTGCCATCGGCCAGTCGAATGCCATTGGCATAGAGCCCCCGAATTCGATCCATGAATGTGCGCAAGGTGGAGTCACCGTTGAGTACACCCCGTGCCTCCGGATCTTGCGAGGACATGGATTCGGTTTTATAGAAACCTACAAGGTCGTTATAGGCAGTGACAAAATCCTCGACGGCTGCGCCAGAGAGATCCTCTGCGCCCTTGGTCACGTTGATGATGGTCGCAGACGCAGCTGCAAGGCTTGTTGCCACATTTTGATCTGCCATTGATGCCAAAGCACCACCAGCGGGCAGGACTGGGCTATCCAGACTGAATGTCACGCCGTTAACAACATCATCAACCTGATTGGATGCGCGCTGAACCGCAAGACCATTGACTGAAAAAAATGCATCGCGGGCGGATTGAAGTGTGGATGCTGATAACGCACTGTACGTTGCCGCACCAGAGGATCCGGCTGTTGTAGTGGTCAGTGTCCCGACTGCGGCTGTTCGCACCAGCGTCGCAGCACCCACATCGCCATTCGCAGTGTAGGTCAATACGAGCTTTCCTTCGTCAGCACCAGACCCGGCGCTAAGCGTCATGTCATCGGTAGAGTAGTCCAAGTCAGCCGTCAATTTCGAGACCAGATCAGCAATCGTTGCCGCCGTAAGGGCTGCCGTAGTCAACACTTTTCCATTGGGCAATGTGAGGCTATAAACGTCCCCGATGGCGGGAGCCAATGTTGCCGTTTTTTGAACCTCTTGCGAAGCAGCAAACCCATTAACCTCTCCCAATACTCCGACCGATACCGGATCCTCGTATAGTGCCGCAGCAGATTTATTACCGAAACTTTTATACGTAATAACCAAATCTGAACCACTTTTAGACAGCTCAATATCACTAGCAGCATAGCCGTCGTTCGCAGTTAACTTGAAGAGCAAGTCATCAATATCGGTTGGGTTTTCGGCAGTAAGAGTTGTGTTGTCAGCAAGGGTAAGCGTGTAATTCTTGGCGTTATTCAACGTTAAGCCAGAGAGCGTCTGCACTTCGTGTGATTCAGCGTCCCCGTCAATCCCCCCCAATGCTCCTACCGATACCCGATCCTGGTGTAATGCCGCAGCAGACTTATTACCGACACTTTTATAAGTAATAACCAAATCTGAACCACTTTTAGACAGCACTACATCACTGGCTGCATAATTACCGTTCGCAATTAATTTGGCGAGCAAATCATCAATATCGACGGGGTTTGCTGCCGTAAGAGTTGAATTGTCAGCAAGAGTAAGCGTGTAATTTTTAGCGCTATCTAGCGTCAAACTGGAAATAGTCTGCACTTCCTGAGACCCGGAGGATCCATCAACGCTGGTTACGGCAGGCTCACTTGCTGTTTTCTTCAATGTAGCAACACCCACATCAGCATTGCTTTTGTACGTGAGAATTAATTTCCCTAAATCTGCTCCAGCCCCCTCTGTAATGACAACATTGCTCGTGCTGTAATCCAAGTCCGCCTGCAAAGCAGCCACGAGACTGCCAATGGTCGGGGTTGCACCAAGCGCCGCTGTGGTGAGCACCGTTCCATCAGCCAACACCAGTTCAAAAATATCTCTCTGAGCCGGTGTAAGACCAGATACAGCTTGCACTTCTTGCGCGGCAGCCCCCCCGGTTGCAACGCTTAGATTTGCCAGTGCGAGACTATTAGCTGCGCCGGTCGCCGTAGATGAGAGACTCAATGAATAGCTGCCGGCACCGATCTGAACCAAATTTGCCTCGACTTCGACATCCAACTCGTTAATCAACTCGGTCAGACTCGAGATCGAAGTGGTTGTGGACAATCCCTCTTGCGTGACCGCAGCGCTGGTTACTGCACCTCCCGCGGCCACCGTGATCTTTGCTGTAAGCCCCTGAATCGCATTCGAAGAGCTCAGTTGAAGTTCGTTTGCAGAGTTCTTGCGGGCGATAACACCCGATAACGTCCCGGCAGAAACCGCAGTGTTAATGGCGGAAACAACCTGATCCACTGTTGTCTGAGTTGTAACCGTGAACGTTTGTTCCTTGCCACCAGTCAGGGTGAAATTGATCTTGTCACCGGAGGCAAACGTTGTCTTACCGGCAAACTTCGCGTAATCGGGCGAATATTCCACCCCCGCATGCGTCATTGAAAAAGTGGAAAGGTCGACCACTTGATTGGTCGCGGTGAATCCCGCCATAGATAGCACCGCCGCCTGGGCCGTCTGGGCAACTTTTACCGAGTAAGTACCCGCCGAGGCGGCATTTGTTGCCGTTGCAGAGACCTTGGTCGGATCGCTGGAGTTGGCCGACCTGAGGGAGAAGACACCGGGCGTCTGAATGGCCTTCGCTGCCGACTCCAGTGCCGCCACCTTGCTTTTGAAGACCCCCAAGGTGCTGATGACCAGAGTTTTCTGGTCAATCTGGGCCTCTAGCTTCTTGACCGGCGCGCGCTCGACATCCATGAGACCGGTGACGATCTCTGGAACATTGATGCCCGTACTGGTAGCGCTGGTGACAGCCATTTAAAACCCTTTTCCCTGTTC
>VERJ01000035.1 GCA_018882795.1 Burkholderiaceae bacterium
GTGCGTATCGCAGAAGTGGTCAGTCCAACAGCAAACTTAAGCGCCGACACACAGCGTGTCAAAGCGCAACAGACTGCTGCCAAAGCTGCCGCTAAATCTGCCCGTCGTGCTGCGCTTACCTTAAAGCTTCGCAAAACACAGCAGCAGTTAGCCCAGCTTGCCACGCAATAAAATATCAACCGTGCTCACTGTAAATCCAGTCAAACGGCGCATATGAGCTGGGTTTTACTGGTTCGAAGAGCGTTAAAACAATCGACGCTGACACTGGACGACAGGCATAGTCAAAATACTATGTCTTCTTTGTCGCAGTCTTTGTTGTTGTCTTCTTTTTTTCTTGCGCTGCCTGTTTCTTTAGCTTGCGCTGACTTGTGTAGGTCTCATCCACCACGCCACCCGCATCAATCAGCCTTCGTGTCTCTTCGCCACGCAACTGGTCGATGGCTTGGACGACTTTAAGATGGCTGTAGTGTTTTTCAATCATCAGCACACTTGTGCCCATCTGCTTTGCCAGCGTGTGTATCGGCACTTTGTCGTTGGTCAGTGCTAATGTCGCATACGTGTGCCGCAAACTGTAAAACACACGCTTTTGTGCTGTGATCGGGTCAATCAGTAAGTTGTGCTCTTTCAAATAGCTTTCAAACATCTTTTGCCAGCTTGTCGGCGCTTGCTTATCACGTGTCCTAAATATGTAATCAGTATTTGTCGGCACAGTTAGCTTTTTGAACGGATTAACGACGCTGTCATCTATCTCATAGTTGCGCAGCGCAAGCCGTTCTAATGCCTTAACCGTTCTGTTCATCCCCACGATCGTGCGTGTGCCTGTTTTGCCGCTGACCGTCATCGCCACGCTTCTATTTAGGTTCGATAGTGTGATTTCTTCGTGTTGATCGTCTGTGTTATCGATCACGCCTGTGTGCGTAATGGTTGGCTTCATCGCAAACTTGATTTGCCGCCACTGTAAGTTCAGTAGTTCATCGCCTGGTCGTGCGCCAGTATCAATCAGCACATCCACGTAATCACGCAGCAGCGTTCGCATCTCTTTGCTCTGCTCTGTTCGTGCTGCTTCAATCCAATCATCAAAACTTGCCAATAGTGCTCGCAGCTCATTCATATCAAATGCTGCTCTGCGCTCACTCTTTTTGCCTGTCGCTTCTAATGTCGGCTTGTTTGCTTCGGTCATAAAGCCACGTATCACAGCTTCGTCGAAAACACGATTTAACGCTGCGTTATGCGTCAGCATCGTGCTTTGCGTCGGCACTTTTTCCATAAGCGCAACACGTTTTGTGTTCAGCTCATCTAACGCTTGGTAGTCAATGTTAGTAATGCTGCGCTTGCCTAAAATCGGGATCAGATAATCTTGTATCACCCGTATGTAGTCTGTGTAGCTGCGCTTACCTTTACCAATCGCTATTTCGTGCTCTAACCGTTCTACTGCCAGCCGTGCTACGTCTCTAAACTTACGTGTAATGACTGGCAGATTAGAGCGTTTGCGTATCTCTGCTTCTAACCGTAGTTCGTGTGCCCGTGCCTTTGCTTTCTTTAAGTCGTGCTGCTTTGTTGATGCTCGTTGCCATACGCCATCTACTTTATAGCGACACTGCCAGACTTTACTGCGCTCACGTCGATAAACGATAAGCTCACGTTCAATCAGTGTGTGTGTCGTTTCTTTTTGTTCTGGCATATCGCTACTTTAAGTTCGCAATCACAAACGGACAATATCGATAGATAAAAAAAGAGCTGCGTTCATTAGCAGCTCTTTGTAGTTCTGGTGGGCCCAGCTGGAATCGAACCAGCACTCAAGCGATTATGAGTCGCCTGCTTTACCATTAAGCTATGGGCCCGTTTGTTTTAACCTGAATACACCACGCTGCCGTTCTTATCCACCACACGCACCATCAGTGCGCCACTGTTCTTTTTCTTCATCGCCACATTCATCGCTTCACTCTCACTGCTGTAAGTGCCGATGTTCGTCCAAACTTCGTATGCGCTCTTTGCTTTGTATTGCGCCTTATACATCGCCGCAACTCCTTCATTTGTCTGTCGCTGCCACCCTCCACAAACCCACCCCACAAAAGCTAAAAAAGTGTGTAAGTGGTGTGTAAGCTGATTTTTACGGTCAAAAAACGCTGTAATTCGCTATTTTACTGACTTTTAGAGCGTTGGACAATCCGGGTAAATGGATTATGAGTCCTCTGCTCTAACCAACTGAGCTAACGGCCCCCTGCACAACTCTCGGATCCGGTGCCTGGGGAAGGCGCCAGAAAAAAGGCCTGGTTCCCCAGGCCTTTTGATTTACAGCGTATCCAGGAAACTCTTGAGCTTGTCGCTGCGGCTGGGGTGACGCAGCTTGCGCAAAGCCTTCGCCTCGATCTGGCGTATTCGCTCCCGGGTGACATCGAACTGCTTGCCCACTTCCTCGAGCGTGTGATCGGTCGCCATCTCCACGCCAAACCGCATGCGCAGCACCTTGGCCTCGCGCGGGGTGAGTGAATCCAGCACTTCTTTCACCACATCGCGCATGGAGTCCTGCAGTGCTGCTTCCATCGGGGCTACGGTATTGGTGTCCTCGATAAAATCGCCCAGGTGGGAATCATCATCGTCGCCAATCGGAGTCTCCATGGAGATGGGCTCCTTGGCGATCTTCAAAATCTTGCGGATCTTGTCTTCCGGCATTTCCATCTTGATGGCCAGGGTGGCGGGATCGGGCTCCTTGCCGGTCTCCTGCAGGATCTGGCGCGAGATTCGGTTCATCTTATTGATGGTCTCGATCATGTGCACCGGAATACGAATGGTGCGGGCCTGATCCGCGATGGAGCGGGTGATCGCCTGGCGAATCCACCAGGTGGCATAGGTGGAAAATTTATAGCCGCGGCGGTATTCGAACTTATCCACGGCCTTCATCAGGCCGATGTTGCCCTCTTGGATCAGATCCAAGAACTGCAGGCCACGGTTGGTGTACTTCTTGGCAATTGAGATCACCAGCCGCAGGTTGGCCTCGGTCATTTCTTTCTTCGCGGCGCGGGCCTTGCGCTCACCGGCGGTCATCTGCTTGTGGATCTCTCTCAGATCATTCAGCGGCAGGACCACCTTGGTCTGCAGGGTGATTAACTTCTGCTGCTCTTCCTGCAGAGCCGGCAGATTGCGCTGAAGCAGCTGCGAGGCGGCGCCTGCGGTGGCGACTTTCTTGGTAAAGAGCTCCAGATTGGTTTCGTTGCCCGGAAATTCTTTGATGAACCATTCCTGAGTCAGACCCACCTTGTCCACTGCGATGGAGCGGATCTTGCGCTCAATTTTGCGGACATCCTCGACCTGGTTGCGCAGGGTGTCGGCCAAACGCTCGACCATCTTCGCGGTAAAGCGAATGCTCATGAATTCATTGCTGATGGTTTTTTGTGCCTTGTCATAGGCAGGCGATTTGTAACCATCGGCCTCAATGGCCTTGCGCATCTTGTCGAAGGCCTTCTGGATCACATCAAATTTTTCCAGGGCCGCAACCTTGCGCTCTTCCAGTCGGGCATTGTTGGCCGCTGCAGCCGCGGCGCCGTCGTCGTCGACTTCTTCGGTGGCCTCGATGGCAGCGAACTCGGCCTCAGTAGAAGACAAAAGATCTTCTTCGGGCGCATTGGGATCCACGATGCCATCGACAACATCGCTAATCGGCATGCCGCCCTCGCGAATCTTGTTGGCGCAATCCAGAACCTCTGAGATCGTGATTGGGCAGGCGGAGATCGCCATGACGATGTCGCGCAGACCTTCTTCAATCTTCTTGGCAATGACAATCTCGCCCTCGCGGGTGAGCAGCTCGACCGTGCCCATCTCGCGCATGTACATACGCACGGGATCCGTGGTCCGGCCAAACTCGGAATCAACGGTCTGCAACGCGGCTTCGGCCTGCTCTTCAGCATCGTCATCGTCGGATGCGGGTGCATTGCTGGTCAGCAGCAGGGTCTCGGTATCCGGTGCCTGCTCATAGACTGCAATGCCCATATCGCTGAAGGTCGACACGATGGACTCGATCTGCTCGGCCTCCACCACATTTTCCGGCAGGTGGTCATTGATCTCTGAATAGGTGAGATAGCCACGCTCTTTGCCCAGCTTAAACAGGGTTTTGATCTTGGCCTTGCGGGCCTCAAGTTCCTCTGGTGTGACCGCCCCACCCGCAGGCAGGAACTCTTTCAGGACACGATCACGGGCGCGACGCGCAGAGCCCTTTTTCGGGGGTGGCGGAGGCTCGATGACATCCGCTGTCTCAACATCGTCAATCACGGTGTCATCAAGGCCGCTGGCCTCGGCCTCGATCTGCTCTGGCGACTTTTTCGGCGGGCGGCCGGGCTTGCCCTTCGGCTTGGGGGCGACTTTCTCTACGGCCTTCGCCTCTGACTTTTTAGGTTCGGGCTTTTTAGCCTCTGCCTTTGGGGTCTCGGGTTTTTTTGCCTCGGGCTTCTTGGCATCGGGCTTTTTGAGCGAAGTTTTTTGCTTCTCGGCCTTTTTCGCCTCAGGCTTCTGGGGCAAAGCCTTTTTGGCCGGCGCCTTTGCTGCCGGTTTTGTAGTCGGTTTCAGCGCGGGCTTTGCGGGGGCCTTCGCTGCGGGTTTTGCTGCGGATTTCCCGACCGGCTTTGCGGCTGGTTTCGCAATTGGTTTCTTGGCAGGGGTCTTCGCTGCGGACCTCTTGACAGCAGGCTTGGCCGCTGGCTTGACAGCCGGCTTTGCAACGGGTTTTTTCGCTGGTGCCTTTGCGGCCGATTTCTTCACCGCAGGCTTGACAGCGGCCTTCACCACTACCTTTTTCGCAGGCTTCTTTGCAGCTGCTTTCTTGGCAGCGGGCTTGGCGGCCGTCTTCGCGACAGCCTTCTTGGCGGGGGGTGACTTTTGGGCTTTGCTCACGTAAGAAAGGTCCTTTTTGCTGACACGGCCGCTGATACAGCCAATTTCAGGGGCAGTTTTCTAGCTGCGTTGGGGATTTCGCGGAAACCTTTCATTATACCAAAAAATCATAAAAATCAACAGGTTAAGCCGTGGAAAACCTGAATTTAGCCCGTGCCGCCCGACTTGAGGGTACGTATCTTCTCCCGAATGCGTTGCAGCTCGGCAAGCGCCTGCGGCTCCTGGGCAGCACGGCTGGCCAGGCTGGTCGCTTCGTCCTCCAGAACCCGAAGCCTGAGTCGGCCAATTGCAAGGTCGAACTCCTCACGAAACTGCTGAGGCTGGGCTTCGGCAAGATCGTCTAACGCCGGGTCTGGCCGGGCAAGCTTGAGAAAAAGCTTGATGGTCTCCGAGCCGCGCTCACGGCCCTCTGCCAAAGCAGCCTCATGCAGCACCGCAAAGTTGGCGCCCTGACCCGAGGCCTTCTCACGAATCCACGCCAGAAGGGCAGCCTGAGGCTCATCCAGGTAATCCGCCACATCGTCGTCGATCTGCCATGCCCAATCGGGCTGCCGAATCACGATCTGCAGCATACGTTCTGCCAATGGCCGAATGACAGGGCGCGGAAGGCGAATCGGTTCAGTCGGCTGGCCCCTGCCCGGTCCGTTCCAACGCTTTTTTAACTCCTGCTTGGGCATCACGGTCTGGGAGGCATCTTTGAGCATGTCGCCCGAATCAAAACGCCTTGCTGCTTCGCGCAGAATTTGCGACCGTAAGGGGCCTGCAGGCATGGATTTCAGCAAGCGCTGGGTCTCTGCGACAGCAGCGGCACGGCCCTCGGCAAACTCCAGCTGCTGGCCCGCGCATGCAACATCCAGTAGCCAGGCCGACAATGGTTTGGCCTGCGCCACCCAATCTCGTAACGCCTGTGGTCCCCGTTCCCGCACGAAGCTATCGGGGTCGTGCTCCTGAGGCAGAAATACAAAATCAATCCGATTTTTCTCTGAGGCAAAGGGCACAGCAGTCTCGAGTGCACGAGCAGCCGCACGCTGGCCTGCGGCATCGCCATCGAACATGAAGACCACGTGATCGCTTAATCGCAACAACTGCTGTAAGTGTTGTGGCGTGGTGGCCGTGCCCAGTGTGGCCACCGCATGGCCCAGGCCATGCTGCGCCAAGGCAACAACATCCATATAGCCTTCCACCACCCAGACCTGCCGGGCCTCGCGGATCAAGGGGCGGGCCTCGAACACGCCATAGAGTTCATAGCCTTTGGAAAAAACCGGTGTCTCGGGCGAGTTCAGATATTTCGGCTCATCACTGCCCAGCGTCCGCGCCCCAAATCCCAGCACCTCACCGCGGCCACTCAGAATCGGAAACATGATGCGATCACGAAAACGGTCATAGCGCTTATCCATCTCACCCTCAATGACCAGACCCGCATCGACGAGATCCTTGCTTTGATACTCAGGGAATACCGATTGCAGGGGCTGCCAACCCTGTGGGGCATAGCCCAGGTGATAGCGCGCGGCAATCTCGCCCGACAGGCCACGGCCCTTTAAATACTCCACTGCATGGGGCGAATCCTTGAGCCGGCGCTGATAAAACTTTGCAGCCTCCAGCAAACAGTCTTTTAAACGCGCACGAAGATCGGTTTCTTTCTTGCGTGTTTCAGGATCGACCACGGGGGCCTGCTGGGGAACTTCCAGACCAACACGCCGTGCGAGATCTTCCACGGCCTGCGGAAAGGGCAGGCCCAGATGCTCAATGAGAAATCCCAGTGCAGTGCCATGGGCGCCGCAGCCAAAGCAGTGATAGAACTGCTTGGCAGAACTGACTGTGAATGAAGGCGATTTTTCGGTATGAAACGGGCAGAGTCCGGAATAATTCGCACCCGCACGCTTGAGCTGAACATACTGGCCAACAACATCCACCACGTCCACACGACGCAGCAGCTCATCGATGAATTGCTGGGGAATCATGGAGGTAGTGTAAGGCCCGGACTGTGGGTGCAGGCCCTGAAGTCACCTTATGGAATCGACGCCGCCTGCAGATGCGCCGAGCGCAGGTTTTTAACTTGAGAGCCGAGCCTTCAGACGCTGCGAGACCTGGCCCATATCGGCCTTGCCGGCCAGCTGGGGCTTGAGGATCGCCATCACTTTGCCCATCTCCTGGGGGCCCGATGCGCCAGACTGTGCAATAGCTGCTGAAACAGCCGCATCAATTTCTGATTCAGACATCTGGGCGGGCATATAAGCCTGCAGGATGGAGAGTTCAGACTGTTCCTTCGCCACCAGGTCCTGACGGTTGCCCGCCTGAAACTGGCTGATGGAATCCTTGCGCTGTTTGATCATCTTCTCCAGAACGGAGAGGACAGTGGCATCGTCGAGCTCAATCCGCTCGTCGACTTCTTTTTGCTTGATGGCTGCGGTGACAAGCCGCAAGGTGGTCAGCCGCTCGGACTCTTTGGCCCGCATCGCGGCTTTGATGTCTTCTGAGAGCCGTGCCTTGATGGACAATTAATACTTGCGCTTGGGCAGCATCATGCTGCGAACACGCTTATAGTGGCGCTTCACAGCGGCGGCCTTCTTGCGCTTGCGCTCAGCGGTGGGCTTTTCATAGAACTCACGGGCGCGCAGTTCAGTGAGAAGACCAATTTTTTCGATCGTGCGCTTAAAGCGGCGAAGGGCGGCCTCGAAGGGCTCATTTTCTTTGACTCGAACAACAGGCATCGTGAATTTCTTCCAGTTAACGTTTGACCAGGCAGCGCCCGGGAAACCCGTAAGTATCGCGGACCCGGCCGCTTCTGGCAAGTAAGGCGGCCATGGTCGTTTTGGGCATTGAGACCTCCTGCGACGAGACCGGCGTGGCCCTGGTCAGTCTGTCCCCGGCTACGAATTCGACCGAAAAGAGTCGCGGGGGAGGGCCTGGCGGCCATGGACGGGTGCTGGCCCAGGCCCTGCACAGCCAAATTAGCCTGCATGCGGCCTATGGGGGAGTGGTGCCGGAGCTGGCCTCCCGCGACCACATCCTGCGGCTCAGTCCCCTGATTCAGCAGGTGATGGCACAGGCGGGCCTGGCCTGGCCGAACATTGATGCAATTGCCTACACGGAGGGGCCTGGCCTTGCCGGGGCACTGTTGGTAGGGGCAAGCCTGGCCCAGGGGCTGGCGGCAGCCACGGGCAAACCGATCATCGGCATTCATCACCTGGAGGGCCACCTGCTCTCACCGCTTCTGGCCCAGGAGGCCCAAGCCCTGGGATTTCCATTTCTAGCACTGCTGGTCAGCGGCGGCCACACGCAGATCATGCAGGTCGATGGCCTGGGCGAGTACACGCTTTTGGGCGAAACGATTGATGACGCTGCCGGCGAGGCCTTCGATAAATCCGCACAGCTTCTGGGATTGGGCTACCCAGGCGGCCCCGAAATCGGCCGATGGGCGCAAAAAGGCGATGCGAAACGATTCGATCTGCCACGCCCGCTGCTCAAGCGCCCCACCCTGGACTTCAGCTTTGCGGGCTTAAAAACTGCGGTGCTGACCCAGGTCCAGAAATTGAAGCAATCCCTTCGCCTGGATGACCAGGCCCGCGCCGATATGGCGGCCGCAGTGCAGGCGGCCATCGTAGATGTGCTGAGCGCCAAATGCAGAAAAGCAATCCACGAGACCGGCATCCGCCGGCTGGTGGTGGCAGGCGGAGTCGGGGCCAACCAGTCCTTGAGAGAGCGTCTGCAACACATCGCACAGGAGGAGGACTGCCAGATTATTTTCCCCCCGCCCGCACTGTGTACCGATAACGGCGTGATGATTGCCTGGGCCGCAGGCCTGCGCCTTCTGGCAGGTCAGGCATCGCAGACTGCGGGCAGCTTCAATGTAAAGCCGCGATGGCCGCTCTCAGAAACCGCGCTCAGGGCTTCTTGAAGCCGTTTTCTTTTCCTGCCAGCAGCTGCTGAATATTGCTGCGATGACGCACGATCAGTAACAACGCAATCCCGATCACAGACCACAGCATCAGGCCGCCACCATGGCGCCAGTAAGTAAAAAGCGGCGCCGCAAGGGCAGCGCTTAATGCACCCAAAGATGAAATTCGGCTCAGCCTTGCTGCCAGAAGCCATACCGCACCCACAGCAAGCCCGAGCACCCAATCAAAACCAAGCAAGACACCGAATGCAGTGGCCACACCTTTGCCACCCTGAAACCGGAAATACAACGGAAAGAGGTGGCCCAGAAACACCGCAAATCCAACGACCGCCTCAAGTAATGTTTGATCTGCCTGTGGTGCAATGCTGGGGCCGAATCCCTGTGTCAATAGCACAATCACCAGGCCCTTCAGTGCATCGCCCAGGAGCGTGAAGATGGCCGCCAGCCGATCACCGCTGCGCAGTACATTGGTGGCCCCGGGGTTATGGGATCCATAGCTGCGGGGATCAGCCAGGCCACGCAGGCGGCTCACCACAATGGCGAAAGACACCGAGCCCACAAGATAGGCCACCAGTGCAGCAAGCATCATGATCACGAAGAACGACATGCCAGGATTTTAGGCCCGCGGGTGGTGTTTTGCGTGAATCGATTTGAGCCGATCATTGGCCACATGGGTATAAACCTGGGTGGTGGAGATATCGGCATGGCCCAGCAGCATCTGCACGGCACGCAGGTCCGCACCGTGATTGAGCAGATGGGTTGCAAAGGCATGCCGCAGGCTGTGCGGTGATACCGCCATTTGAATGCCGGCCATCACTGCATAAGTTTTAATGATTTTCCAGAAACGCTGACGCGTCATGGGCTGTGCCTGCTGCGTCACAAACAAGGCATCGCAGGGCCGGCCCGCCAGCAATGCCGGCCGCGCGGTGTGCATGTACTGCATTAGGGAAGCCATGGCCTCCTCGCCAATGGGCACAATGCGCTCTTTATCGCCCTTGCCGATCACGCGCACCACGCCATCAGAATGCGAGACATCAATGCTCTTTAATACGATGAGTTCGCTGACCCGCAATCCGGCGGCGTACATCATCTCGAGCATGGCCCGATCCCGCAGCCCAAAATTCGTATTGACATTTGGTGCGCACAGCAATGCCTCAACCTGCGACTCAGGAGGCGCCTTGGGAAATCGGGCCGGCCTCTTGGCGCTTTTGAGCAGCAGGCAGGGATCGTCTTGACGTCGGCCCTGCAGCATTAACCAGCCAAAATAGCGGCGCATCGATGACAGCCGACGGTTTGCGGTGCTCGCGCGGATCGCGGCAAAGCGCTCCGAAAAATAGCGACTGATCAGTTCACGGGAAGCCCCAGGCAGACCCGGCTGGCCATGGCCATTGAGCCATGCCGCAAGATCAAGCAGGTCCTGACGATAGGCCGACAAGGTATTCTTGGCGAGCCCCTCTTCCAGCCACATGGCATCGCAAAACCGATCAATCTCGGTTGCATCCACAGGATCTGCCTGCTGCGCAACGTTAGACTGTGCGTTTGCCAAAGTCGCCATGAACGGATTCTCACTTCTTTTTCCTGACTTCGCCATGATCATGGCGGGCGCCATTATGGTGCACACCAAATGGATGGGCAGAAGCTTCTGGGAAGGCGCCGAACGGCTGGTGTATTTCGTGCTCTTTCCTGCCTTGCTTTTTGCCGCGGTAACCCGGGCCACGCTGGCTTCTGCACAGACCGCACTCATGGTGCAGGTAGCCCTGCTGGGCATGCTGCTCGCAGCAGCGCTCGGCATTTTGACCCGCTGGATACCAGGCATGACCCGCAGAGACTGGGCTTCAGGCATCCAATGTGGTTTTCGTTTCAACACCTATGTGGCCTTTGCGGTGGCCACACGGGCCTGGGGCAGCGAGGGCCTGGCCATGATGGCGGTGATCACGGGGTTTGCAGTGCCGCTGGCCAACATCATGGCAGTCTCGTTTCTGGCGAATACCTTTCACCCCATCAAACTCTTCAAAGAGCTCTCGCGCAACCCGCTGCTGCTGGCCACACTCACAGGCATTGTCTTCAACCTGCTGAGCCTGACACCACCCGACCTCATCTATGGCGTACTGGATCGTGCCAGCTCAGCAGCAATCGCGCTGGGCCTGATGTGCGTGGGTGCGGGACTAAACTTTGATGGCATTCGCAGCCAGACGGCCCGCTGGCATGCTGGCGCCGTGACCACCATCAAGCTGGTCATGATGCCACTAATCGTCTGGATGGCCTGCGGACTCATGGGTGTGGATGGACTGCAACGTGGTATCGCGATTCTTTTTGCCACTATGCCCACCGCAAGCAGCGCTTATATTCTTGCAGCTCGAATGGGTGGCAATGGGCCACTCACGGCAAGCTTGGTCTCGATCTCAACCCTGGGCTCGATGGTCACGATTACGGCCTGGTATGTCGTGCTGCAGTTCCTGGGATAGCGCCCACTGCACATGCTCACGCACGAGGGCCGAGGGATGCTCCTGCCGCTGCGCCAGTGCATGCAGCAATGCGGCCCGTTCCACGCCAGAGCATGCAGGTGAACGCAATGCATTGCCCATCGCCACAGCAAGATTGCGCAGCCAGCGCTCGACACCAATCCGCAGAATCGCGCTGCCCTGATGGCGCTCAAGAAACTCCTGCTCACTCCATGAAAATAATTCGATCAGGGTTGCGCCGTCCAGGCCATGCCGAACATCAAAATCCGGCAGGCTCGCCCGCCGCGCATAGTGGTTCCAAGGGCATACCTGCTGACAATCATCACAGCCATAGACATGGTTGCCCACCAGGGGCCGAAGCTCTAAAGGGATGCTGCCCTTTAACTCGATCGTGAGATAAGAAATGCAGCGTCGGGCATCGAGCTGATAGGGGCCCAACAAGGCCTGCGTGGGGCAGACGTCCAGGCAGGCCGTGCAGCTGCCGCAATGGCCTAGAGTTGATTCGGGCTGCTCGGGCTGAAAGGCCTGCGCAACAAGCGGCATGTCGGTGAGCAACACACCCAGAAAAAACATTGACCCACGATCGCGATTCAGCAGTAACGTATGCTTGCCACGCCACCCCAATCCACACTGCCGCGCAAGTTCGACTTCCAACACGGGCGCTGAATCCACGCAGGCCCGAAACTGATACTCCTGAGCTTCATACGCAGCGCCCAACTGCCGGGCCAACTCTAAAAGCCGCTGCCGCATCACCTTGTGATAGTCGCGGCCATGCGCATAGACCGAGATCACAGCCTGCTGGGGAGAAGACAGCGCCTGTTCGTGCTGCCGACGCCACTGTGCCGCCTCTGTTGGAAGGTAGTCCAGCGTCACCACAATGGCCCGCAATGCATCGACCGACTTTTGCATGAGTGCCGCAGGATTTGCCCGCAACTCCGCATGCCGCGAAAGGTAGTCCATTTCCCCCGCATGGCCCGCCGCTAACCATTCACGATATCGGGCCATGGCAGGCGCCAATCGATCCGACAAACCGGCCGAGAGGTCCACCACACCAATACGGCCAAAACCCAGGGATTGGGCGATTAAAATGAGCTGTTCCGCATTAGGCGCCATGCGCAAAAGTATGAGCCAAAACACTGCATCACTGCAGCCACAGATTTTTCAACATGTCGATGAGCCGGCATCGCAACAGACTGCCGCTGCGACTGCTGCATTGGTGCTCAATGCCATGAGGGCCGCTCCCGACCTGCAATCGGGCTGCCGCATCCTGCTGCATGGTGATCTTGGCGTGGGCAAGACCACCTGGGTGCGCGCATTTCTTCGCGCCTGCGGCATCATGGGCCGGGTAAAAAGCCCGAGCTTTAGCATCGTTGAATCGTATGAGACACCACCTGATCAGGGTTGTGTGGCGATTCATCACATCGATTTTTATCGTCAAGACAACCCCAGGGCCTGGCAAGGCGGTGGCCTGCGGGACCTAATGACCGAACGGGCCATCGTGCTGATCGAATGGCCCGAGCGTGCAGAGGGCCTACCCGGCGCAGACATTGAGATCTGGATGTCATGGTCCAGCGAGATCAGCGGCGATGCCCCGAGGGATATCAAGATGCTGTTCCATCCCCAGCCTGCGGGCTTTGATTTGATGCGCAACATCGGCACATGGACAGCAGACGCAGGCAGACGCTGATCGGCTACGGCAGCACACTGCTGATCGCGCTTGCGCCACGGCAGAGCTGTGCGGCATCAGTGATTGCCGTACGCATCTGGCCCGCACAATCGTATACACGTGTGACTATCGAACACGATACCGAGGGGCTGAACTACACCACGCAACTGCTCAAAGACCCCCTACGTTTTGTCGTGGACTTGGAAGGCATCAGCCTGACACCCGTACTGCGTGAGCTCAGCGCACGGCCGAGTGCCGATGACCCCTACATTCGCGCGATCCGGGTTGGGCAATATCAGCCCAAGATCATCCGGGTCGTGTTTGAACTCAAGCAAGAGATCGCTCCACAGACCTTCAGCCTACCGGCTGTGGCGCAATATCAATCGCGGCTGGTCATGGACCTCTACCCCACCGTGGATGAAGATCCGCTGCTGAACTTTCTGGCGGGCCTGGAGCGTGAACGGGCCCTGCCCCCCTCTGTGGCCCGATCACCGGAGATGAGCGACCCGCAGCGGCCCCCCGACACCGCAAAAGCAGACCGCAAGCCTGTGGTGAGTCGGCTCGTCACAATCGCCCTGGATCCGGGCCACGGCGGGGAAGATCCGGGCGCAGTTGGTAAGCGTGGCACCTTTGAGAAAGACGTTGTGCTGGCGATCGCCCAACGGTTAAAACGCCTGCTGGATCAGGAACCCAATATGCGGGCCTACCTGACCCGCGACGGTGATTATTTTGTGCCCCTGCATATGCGTGTGCAGCGGGCTCGGCGAGTACAAGCGGATCTATTCGTGTCGATTCATGCCGATGCGTGGATTTCGCCGAACGCGCGGGGCTCGTCTGTCTACGCCTTATCTGAAAAAGGCGCCTCCAGCAGCGCGGCACGCTGGATGGCCAACAAGGAAAACAGCGCAGACCTGATTGGCGGACTCAATATCCGGCATAAGGACCGGGCGGTGGCCGAGGTACTGCTCGATATGTCCACCACGGCCCAGATCAAAGATTCATTAAAACTTGGCCAGGCAGTACTGCAGGAAATCGGTGGCATCAATGGCCTACACAAGCCGCGAGTTGAACAAGCGGGATTTGCGGTGCTTAAGGCACCGGATATTCCCTCGATCCTGGTTGAGACTGCGTTTATTAGCAATCCAGAAGAAGAGGCGCGGCTGCGCGATGAACAATATCAACAGCAGATGGCTGAGGCCCTGGTCGCAGGCATACGCCGCTACTTCAGGGCCAATCCGCCTTTGTCCAAATCCCGCATGATGTAACCTCGCAGCCTGGACTGCGGCCATGACTATACGACTCCTTCCCGATGCATTGATCAGCCAGATCGCCGCTGGCGAGGTGGTTGAACGGCCCGCATCCGTGGTCAAAGAGTTGCTGGAAAACGCCATCGACGCGGGTGCCACTTCGATTCAAGTCGAGCTCGAAGATGGCGGCATTCGGGCGATTCGCGTACGTGATGATGGTGGTGGGATCGCCGCGGACGACCTTCCCCTGGCGGTGCAACGACATGCAACCAGCAAGATCCAATCACTGCAGGATCTTGCCCAGGTGTCCACCCATGGATTCCGGGGCGAGGCCCTGGCCGCGATCGCTTCCGTATCACGACTTACGCTCACCAGCAGAACTCCCGAGTCATCGCACGCAATGCGCATCGACAATCTCTCAGGCAAATGGGGTATCTCGCCATCACCCGGGCCGATCGGCACCCATGTAGAAGTGGCGGGGCTGTTTGATCATGTGCCTGCACGCAAACGATTTCTCAAGTCGGCAGCAACTGAACTCAATCACTGCCGTGATGCCTTCACACGCATTGCCTTGATCCGGCCCAATATTCACTGGACACTCAGCCATCAGGGCCGGGCCATCGCGCGATTTCCGCAGGGCTCTGCTGCAGCCAGGATCGCTGCCTGCCTGGATGTGGCAGAAAATGAGTTGAATATTCTGGATGTCATGGTTGGCCCCATGCGCATTCGGGCCTGGCTCGTGCCGCCGACCCAATCCCGGGCCAGGGCCGATGACCAATACTTTTATGTCAATGGCCGCAGCGTGCGTGATCGCGTGCTGATGCATGCGGTACGCAATGGCTACCACGATGTGCTGCATGGTGAGCGCCAGCCGGCATTCGTGATTGCGCTCGACATTGATCCCGAGCTGGTCGATGTGAATGTGCATCCCGCAAAAAGCGAGGTCCGGTTCCGCGAAAGCCAGGCGGTCCATCAGGCGGTCTCCAGGGCCGTACGGGATGCGCTGGCCGCCGGCGCAATTGGCAGACAGGAACACGGCCTGATGCAAGCAACGCCAGAGATGAAATCCTCCGCTGCCCCGGCATCGTGGCGGGCCATGCCACTGCCGCTTGGCCCATCGCCTGCGTCCTCTCCATTTTCAACAGAGGCGCTTTTTGCACGGGAGCCGGCAGCCTCCATGGCAGCGATTACGCCCGGAAATGATGAACATCCCCTTGGGTTTGCGATTGCGCAGCTGCACGGCATTTATGTATTGGCCCAGAACAAGGCCGGCCTGGTGTTGGTCGACATGCACGCAGCCCACGAGCGAATCGTGTATGAATCCATGAAACAACAATTCGAGTCAAACCAGCAGCCGATCATGAGCCAGCGTCTGCTCACCGCCATTCCACTGGCGGCAAGCCCACTGGAAATGGAGACCTGCATGCAATACCACGCAGTGCTTGAACGCCTCGGCTTCGTGATTGAGTCCCTTGGCGAATCCCAGCTGGCCATCCGGGCCGTGCCCGCTCTGCTGGGTGACAGTGATGCCGCCTCTCTGGTGCGCGACACGCTAAAGGAGTTGGCCGAGCACGGCGAGACACTTCAGGCAGAGGCGGGACGCAATGAACTGCTCTCCACCATGGCCTGCCATGCAGCGGTGCGGGCCAACCGCATCCTGTCGATTCCAGAAATGAATGCGCTGCTGCGCGAAATGGAGCGGACTGATCGCGCGGATCAATGCAACCACGGTCGGCCCACCTGGCTTCAGTTCTCGATCGCCGAGCTGGATAAGCTGTTTATGCGGGGCCAGTGATGCTGTGCATACTGGGCCCAACCGCCAGCGGCAAATCGTCGCTGGCCATGAGCCTGGCGCAAACGCATCCGAATATTGAGCTCATCAGCATGGATTCCGCCCTGGTGTATCGGGGCATGGATATTGGTACCGCCAAGCCAAGCCGAGAAGAGCAGCAGCAGGTGGCCCACCACCTAATCGACATCCTCGATCCCGCGGAGTCTTACTCTGCCGCACGCTTTGTCGCCGATGCCCAGCAGGCCGTGGCGGCAATCTGTGGCCGCAATAAAACGCCGGTCATCGTTGGCGGCACCATGCTGTATTACAAAGCGCTGATCGAAGGCCTGGATGATCTGCCCAGCGCGCCTGCCGAGATCCGCAACGCCATTGGCGCCGAGGCGCTGTCGCTGGGTTGGCCCGAGATGCATCGTCAGCTCGCCACGATTGATCCCGAGACAGCAGGTCGACTCAACCCCAACGATGCCCAGCGCATCTCGCGCGCGCTGGAACTCTATCGATTCACAGGGCGAACCATGAGCGCGCTGATTGCAGAAAGTCATCAACGGGAATCCCGCAGTCAAGGGTTTGACCATCTTGCGGTGATTGCGCTGATGCCCGAAGACCGTGTCTGGCTGCATGAGCGGATCGCAACGCGATTTCATGACATGCTGAAGCAGGGCTTTCTGGATGAAGTACGCACCCTGATGCAACGGGGTGATCTGCATCCGGGACTGCCCAGTATGCGCTGTGTGGGCTATCGACAGGCCTGGGACTTTCTCTCGGGCAAAACCAGCCAAGGGGATTTTGTGGCGGCGGCGATTGCCGCCACCCGGCAACTGGCCAAACGCCAGATCACCTGGCTCAGAGGCTTTACGGGCCTGACCCTAATCGACCCCAAGACGTCCATGCGACTTGCACGCGATACGTGCAACAACCTACTTGGAGGCCGTTAATCTGCCTGGCATGCGACTTCAACTTATCGCGCTATGCGCTGGCATCCTGATCGGACTGGGGGTTTCGAAATACCAGGCCCGGTCCTACTTTGACAGCGGTTTTCAGCAGGCCATGGCCTCGCAGAATCAAACCTCGCAAGATCAGGCATGCCTGAAATGGTGGTGGGGCGGCGATGCAGCGGCGCTTGAGCGGGCCAAGGACTACATGTGCCAGACGACCCGGCCCTTGGTGTCAAAGACCAGTGCTGCCAGCAACATCGCCGCCGGCGAAGACCTGCCCCTGTCCGCGCATTAAAAAACGATGGTCTGAGGTTCGCCGCTCTGTCGGACGCGAATCTCACCAATCCGGTAAACAACCTCACCCTGCATGGTGAGATGGGCGGCCACCGATTCAGCATGTTCCGCCCCAACCACCACCACCATGCCTAGGCCACAGTTAAATACCCTGTGCATCTCATCACGCGGCACATTGCCCTGGACCTGCAGCCAACGCATCACCGGAGGCAGCGTCCAGGAGGCCTCGTGCAGCACGGCAGTAAGCTGCTCTGGCAGCACACGGGGCACATTGCCGGTCAGCCCCCCCCCGGTGATGTGGGCCATGGCCTTAATCTGATCCCGATGAGCTGCAAGCGCTGACAACATGGGTTTCACGTAGATACGGGTCGGTGCCATGACCAGGCTGGAGAGCGGCTGATCGGCGTCTTCGATGCGGATGCTGTCAAGTGCAGCTGTAGAGATCCGGCCGCAGGCATATTCCAGCACCTTACGCACCAAGGAGTAGCCATTGCTGTGAAATCCACTTGAGGCCAGGCCCAAGAGCACATCTCCGGCAGCGACCCGGCTGCCATCCAGAATGTGTTGCCGCTCAACAGCGCCCACCGCAAATCCGGCCAAATCGTATTCGCCATCGGGATACATCCCCGGCATCTCGGCAGTCTCGCCACCAATCAGGGCGCAGCCCGAAAGCTCACAGCCCTTGGCAATACCCCCCACGACACTGGCCGCCGTATCGACCGACAGCCTGCCACAGGCGAAGTAGTCCAGAAAAAAGAGGGGTTCAGCGGCCTGAACCAGAATGTCATTCACACTCATGGCCACCAGATCAATGCCCACCGTATCGTGCCTGTCCAGGGCAAAGGCGAGCTTGAGTTTGGTGCCTACGCCATCAGTGCCCGAGACCAGCACCGGGTCCTGATATTTTTTCGGCACCTCAAACAGGGCCCCAAATCCGCCTATTCCGCCCAATACTTCGGGCCGCATCGTCTTTTTGGCGAGCGGCTTGATACGATCGACCAAGGCATCGCCCGCATCAATGTCCACGCCCGCATCGCGATAGGTCATTGGAATCACGGGGGCCTTGCTGGGCTTGTCTGAACTCATGGCGGGGTATCTTCCTAAAATCGCCATTTTATTGAACTTGTCGGCCTTAGGCCGCCGCCTGGAAAACATGCAGTTACCGTTAAACCTGATTGAGCCGCCGGCGCCCCACCTCGCCGATGGCGTCGTTGGCCGCAATAAGGCTGCGCTGGATGCCCTGCAATCACTCGTGAGGGGGCATGACCGGGGCTTTGCATCGCTCTATCTTTGGGGGGTGCCGGGTAGCGGCAAGAGCTTTTGGCTGAAAGCATGGGCCAATGATCATCCTGAGCGGGCAAGGTATCTGGACTGTGATC
>VERJ01000036.1 GCA_018882795.1 Burkholderiaceae bacterium
GACACCAGCTGATCGGGGGCATACCAGGCCAGTTCAAACTCGGCCCAAGGGGCATCGTGTATCTTGCCCATGTTGTGTGCAATGCGCGTGACCTCGAGCCAATTGCCCTCTGGGTCCACCATGCGCCACCAGGCCAGGTTATCAATCGCCGTGCCCCAGAGCACTGCCTTCTTGCCGCCTGCATTCATGGCGATGTTGCCACCAATGCAAGATGCATCGGCTGAAGTGGGATCCACGGCAAACACCAGGCCTGATGCATCCGCCGCATCCGATACCCGACGCGTGACCACACCGGCCCCACTAAAAATCGTTGCCACTGGCGCAGCAAGGCCAGGCAACGTGATGCGCTCCACAGCCCCGAGTGTTTCGAGCTTTTCAGTATTGATCACTGCGGAACGGGATGTGAGTGGCACTGCACCGCCGGTGTAGCCAGTGCCGCCGCCACGCGGAATGATCGTTAAGCCCGCAGCGATGCAGCCCCTGACCAAGGCGGGGATCTCCTGCTCTGTATCCGGTGTGAGCACCACGAAGGGAAACTCCACACGCCAATCGGTGGCATCGGTCACGTGCGATACGCGAGACAGCCCATCGAATTTGATGTTGTCAGCCGCAGTCGTGCGGCCAAGGATTTTACGGACTTGACGGCGCAGCTTTGCGGTCTCGTCAAACTCGGAATCGAATTGGGTAACGGCCTGCTTGGCAAGCTCCAACAGCCGGCCGACTTTTTGATCGCGCGAATCCGTAGCATGAGTGCGCTCATCACTTAAACGCCTGCGGTCCACTTCGCCAAGCCGGTGATGCAGGGCCTCGATCAGCTGGCGACGGCGCTTGGGGTTATCAAGCAGGTCATCCTGAAGATAAGGATTCCGATTCACAGCCCAGATATCGCCCAGCACCTCATAGAGCATACGGGCCGAGCGGCCCGTCTTACGTTCGCCGCGCAGTTCCGAGACCAGGGCCCAGCCCTCCTGACCCAGCACCCGAATCACGATCTCGCGATCGGAAAACGAGGTGTAGTTGTAGGGAATCTCGCGCAGGCGGGCAGGGTTGCGGCTGGGATCCGCCTTGTCCAGACGGGCCAGCACGATCGGATTGAGGGGGGCGTTCATGAGAGGAAAAAGTGTATCGGCTTTGGTCCGCCAAAACCCTGAATTTTCGCCCTTTTCTTGATCCAAAGTCGAACGGGAACTTGCTCGGCGTGTAGGGCTTTGCGTGATTTGGGTTATAAACAGCCCATGGGATCTGACTACCTGAGAAGAATTCTGACAGCCCGAGTCTATGACGTGGCCCACGAGACCCCGCTGGAGCCCGCCAAGGGCCTGAGCCATCGACTAGGCAACCGCGTGTTGCTCAAACGGGAAGACATGCAGCCCGTGTTTTCCTTCAAGCTGCGCGGGGCTTACAACAAGATGGCCCACCTGGGCCAGGAGCAGCTCGCCAAGGGCGTGATCGCGGCCTCTGCAGGCAATCATGCCCAGGGGGTCGCACTCTCTGCACGCCGCATGCGCTGCAGGGCGGTGATCGTGATGCCAGTCACCACACCCGCTGTGAAGATCGAGGCTGTGAAGGCCCTGGGTGGCGAAGTGGTGCTCTTTGGTGAGTCATATTCCGATGCCTACGAGCATGCCCTGAGTTTGCAACGCTCCGAGGGCCTGACCTTTGTGCATCCCTTTGATGATCCCGATGTGATCGCCGGCCAGGGCACGATTGCCATGGAGTTGCTGGCCCAACATCAGGATCCGATTGATGCCGTGTTTGTGGCCATTGGCGGCGGGGGATTGATCTCTGGGATTGCCGCTTATCTAAAACAAGTGAAGCCTGAAATTCGTGTGATCGGTGTGCAGATGACCGACTCTAATGCCATGGATCGATCTATCAAGAGCGGCCATCGCGTGACGCTTTCCGAAGTGGGGCTCTTTTCAGATGGCACCGCAGTGAAACAGGTCGGCGAAGAGACCTTCCGGCTGTGCCAGAAGTATGTCGATGAGATTGTGCTGGTGGATACCGATGCGGTCTGCGCAGCGATCAAGGATGTTTTCGAAGACAGCCGCGCCATCCTTGAGCCCGCAGGTGCGCTGGCGATTGCCGGCATGAAACACTGGGTAGGCCGCGAGGGCTGCCGCGATAAAACCCTGGTGGCGATTGCCTGTGGGGCCAATATGAATTTCGATCGCCTGCGCTTTGTGAGCGAACGGGCAGAGATCGGTGAGCAGCGGGAGGCCGTGTTTGCGGTGACCATTCCAGAGGAACGGGGCAGCTTTAAGCGCTTCTGTTCAACGATTGGTGATCGCAATGTCACCGAGTTCAACTACCGGATTGCCGATGCGAAAGCCGCCCACATTTATGTGGGCATCCAGATTCGCAACCGCCAAGAGGCCCATGGCATTGCACAGTCTTTTGAGTCTGCGGGATTCAAGACACTGGATCTGACCGACGATGAGCTTGGCAAGCTGCACCTGCGGCATATGGTGGGTGGCCGATCCGCCCTGGCCAAGCATGAACGCTTGTTCCGATTCGAATTCCCCGAGCGGCCCGGTGCATTGATGCGGTTCTTATCGTCAATGCATCCCGACTGGAACATTTCGCTGTTTCACTACCGCAACCATGGCGCCGACTATGGCCGGATTCTGGTGGGCATCCAGGTGCCGGATCAAAACGACACCGCGCTGCAATCGTTTCTGAAGCAACTCGGCTATCCCCACTGGGAAGAGACCCAGCACCCCGGCTACCGGCTCTTTCTCTCGGCGTAAGGGTCCCTTACCCCCGAGGTTTCTTACAGCTTTCAGCGTAAGCAGACTCGCTTACTGTGGGCGATCTCAAGGCAGATCCCCACCATGCGCATTGCAATTGTTGAAGATGATGTTGAACAGGGCCGCATTCTGAGTCGGCTGTTTGAATCAAGTGGCACCAACGCAGAAGTATTTCAGACCGGCCGGCAATTTCTCCATCGTGCCAATCGCTCGGCCTTTGATCTTGCAATGCTAGATCTTCGCCTGCCCGACATGAGCGGCCTGGAAGTGCTGGAGCGGCTTCGTGCCCAGGAGCAACTCCTTTTACGGACCATGCCCGTCATGGTGGTCTCTGGCCATCCAGACCTGGGCCTGATGAAAAAAGCTTTTGCACAGGGGGCCCATGATTTCATTGCCAAACCCTTTCGGCCTGATGAATTGGTGATTCGGGCTGAGGCAGCGATCCATCGGCATCAGCCTCGACTCTTTCACGATGGCCCAATTGAGATCGCAGGCATTCGACTGAATCTGGCCACCCTTCAGGCCTTCTGTGATGGGAGGGAGGCCGGGCTCTCGGCCAAGGAGTTTCACCTGGCCTGGCTGCTCTTTCACCGCCAAGGCCAGACCGTGTCTCGGGCCCAGATCATGAAACTCGTCTGGGGCCGGGCCGATTCCCTGGCCTGCAGAACCATCGACACCCATATCGGCCGAATCAAACGCAAGCTTGGCCTGGACAAAAAACCTGAGCTGCGCCTTCGGCCTGTGTACGCCATAGGTTACCGGCTAGATGTTTTCCCTTAAAATCATGTCCTTATCCACGAACGCCCTATTGCATGCAGCTGATGACGCTCGGACTCAACCACGAGTCCGCCCCCTTGACCCTGCGGGAACGTTTGGCCTTCCCCGGCGAGGCGCTGCGCGATGGGCTGAGTGAGCTGCGGGCAACGTTAAAGGGGCTTGCGCCTGAGCAGGCGCTGCTCTCCACCTGCAATCGCACCGAGATGTATCTGGCGGTGGAAAATCCCGCCGAGGCCCAGGGCCAAGCCCTGGACTGGCTGGCCTGGAAATCAGGCACCCGCGGGCCAGATCTCAGCCCACACCTTTATCAGCTGCCCAATGATCAGGCTGTGCGGCATGCGTTCCGGGTAGCCTGTGGCCTGGACTCCATGGTGTTGGGCGAGCCGCAGATTCTTGGCCAGATGAAACTGGCGGCCCGCGAGGCCCAGGAGGCCGGATGCCTGGGCACCCATCTGCATCATCTTTTCCAGCAAGCCTTCTCGGTGGCCAAAGAAGTCCGCACCACCACCGAAATCGGCCTGCATTCAGTATCCATGGCAGCAGCCGCAGTGAAACTGGCCCAACGGATTTTTGGTGATCTCGCGCAGACCAAGGTGCTCTTTATTGGCGCCGGAGAAATGATTCAGCTCACGGCCACACACTTTGCCGCCCAGCATCCCAAACACATCGTGGTGGCCAATCGCACACTGGATCGTGGCCAGATTCTTGCCCATGAATTTGGTGGCGAGGCGATCGCCTTGGCCGAGCTGCCACTGCGCATGCATGAGTTCGATATCGTGGTGAGCTGCACGGCCAGCACGCTGCCGATTATTGGCCTGGGCATGATCGAGCGGGCCATCAAGCAACGCAAGCATCGGCCGATGTTCCTGGTGGACCTGGCTGTACCGCGCGATATCGAGCGTGAAGTGGCAGAACTTGATGATGCATTTCTTTACACCGTAGATGACCTGGGCGAGCTGATTAAAGAAGGTGTCCAGGCCCGCCAGGATGCCGTACTGCAGGCTGAGGCCATCATCGATCACGGCGTGCAGTCCTTTATTCAATGGAAGGAATCACGCCAGCATGTGCCAGTGATCAAGGCACTCTCAGAGCATGCCGAGATGGTTCAGGCCGCAGAGATTGCACTGGCAAAAAAACGCCTGGCCAAGGGCGAGGATATGGAATCGGTGCTGCGTTCACTCGCACATGGTTTATCGCAGAAGTATCTGCACGGCGCCTACAGCCAGCTGCACCAGATGGGCCACGCCAATCCGGAAGAACAGGGGCACAAGGCGGAACTGATCCGCGAACTCTTCGGACTCAATAAACAGCGGAACCACTAGATGAAGCCCAGCCTGCTGGTCAAACTCCAGCAGCTGGCCGAACGCCTTGAGGCGGTCGACCGTCTGCTGTCAGCCCCCGATGTCGCTGGACGCATGGATGAGTTTCGAAAACTCTCCAAGGAGCGCTCCGATCTTGCGCCTGTTGTTGAGGGACTGCATGCCTATCAGGCACTGGAGGCGGATTGCAATGCGGCTCAGGAATGGCTCAATGATCCGGACTTAAAGCAATTCGCACAGGAAGAGCTGCTGCGGTTAAAGGCCGCCATTGATGATAAAGATGCAGAGTTGCAACGGCTGCTTCTGCCCAAAGACCCCAACGATGACCGCAATGTGATTCTGGAGATTCGGGCCGGAACCGGCGGGGATGAATCCGCACTGTTTTCAGCCGACCTGCTGCGCATGTATATGCGTTATGCCGAGCGCAATCGTTGGCAGACCGAGATCATGTCGGCCAATGAATCCGACCTGGGCGGCTACAAAGAGGTGATTGTACGCATTGTGGGCCAGGGCGCTTATTCAAAACTGAAATTCGAATCGGGCGGACACCGTGTGCAGCGGGTGCCGCAGACCGAGACACAGGGCCGGATTCATACCTCGGCCTGCACGGTGGCGGTGCTGCCCGAGGCCGATGAACTGGCCGATGTGGTCTTCTCGCCCGATGAGTTGCGCATTGATGTGTTTCGCGCCTCTGGTGCTGGTGGACAGCACGTGAACAAAACCGAATCGGCCGTGCGGGTTGTGCATATTCCCACAGGCATCGTTGCCGAATGCCAGGATGACCGCAGCCAGCACAAAAACAAGGAACGCGCACTGAAGGTGCTTGCCGCACGTGTGCGTGATGCGCAGATGCGTGCGCTGCAGGCGAAAGAGGCCAGCGCCCGCAAACTGATGATCGGATCCGGTGATCGCTCTGAGCGCATCCGCACCTATAACTTTCCGCAGGGCCGGATCACGGATCACCGCATCAACCTGACGCTCTACAAGATCGATGCAATGATGGATGGCGATATTGGTGAGCTGACACAGGCCCTGATGTCAGAGCACCAGGCCGAACAACTCTCGGCAATGGCCGATGCCTGAGACTGGCCACGCGACAACGGGCAGTGCAGCGCCCGTCTTGAAAACTCCCCAAGAACTACTCGCAGCGAGTCAACTGCCCAGACACGAGGCCTGGCCACTGCTGGAGGCCGCCAGCGGCCGATCACGGGAATTCATGATCGCGCATGGCGATAAGGCGACCGACCCAGGGGCCACAGCGCTCTTTGAACGCATGGCATCACTTCGCAGAGATGGCGTGCCGGTTGCTTATCTCACTGGCTGGCGGGAGTTCTATGGCAGGGCCTTCTGGGTAAATCGCCACACACTGATTCCCCGGATGGAGACTGAGCTGCTGATTGAGTCGGCACTGGCATACGCGGATCGATCTCATCAACCGATTCGGCTTTGTGACCTGGGCACTGGATCGGGCTGTATTGCCATCACGCTTGCCCTTGAATTGAAGGGGTCTGAAATCACTGCTACCGATGCCTCAGTAAAGGCGCTTGAGATGGCGCGCAACAATGCGGCCTGGCTTGGTGTGGGCGAGCGCATCAAGTTTCGAGAGGGCCGCTGGTTTGAAGCACTGACTGGGCTGACACAACGCTTTCATGGGCTTGTCAGCAATCCCCCCTATGTCGCTGCAGGCGACCCCCATCTTCAGCTGGGCGACCTGCGCTTTGAGCCCCGATCAGCACTCACGCCAATGAAGGATGCTCCAGGCGATCAATCCGCCGATGCGGGCCTATCGGATATTGCCGAGATCGCCCGGGGGGCTGGCCAATGGCTTGAACCCCACGGGTTTTTATTGGTCGAACACGGGTTTGAGCAGCAAGATGCAGTCATTGCATTGCTTGATCAGGCCGGATTTGAGGCAATTCGGGGAATCTCGGATCAGGCCGGTCTGCCCCGGGCCGTGATGGGTTTTTGGCCCGGCTAAAGTAAACTCTGCCCTTCATTGGAGGTTGTCATGGAAGCGAAAGAATTCATTCAAAAGACTGTGTCTGAACATCCGGTGGTGCTCTTCATGAAAGGCACTGCCCAGTTTCCGCAGTGTGGCTTTTCGGGCCGCGCGGTGCAGCTGCTGCGGGCCTGCGAAGTAAAAAATGTGGTCACCATCAATGTGCTGGAAGACGACGACATTCGTCAGGGCGTCAAGGACTTCTCCAACTGGCCAACCATCCCCCAGCTTTATGTGGGCGGTGAGTTCATTGGCGGCTCGGACATCATGGGTGAGATGTACGAGAGCGGTGAGCTGAAAAAAGTACTGGATGCCGCAGGCGCGACCGGCTGATCACTTCGGCCGGGCCTGGGCTACCTTCCGGTAATCGGGCATGCGAGACATGTAGTCCGCCACGGCCTCCATGTCCTCGCGGGTGTATTGGCTGATCGCCTTCACCATATCGGGGTGAGAGTTGCCACGCGTGCCCTTCTGGATGAAATCCAGTTCACGCACCAAATAACCAAAGTGCTGGCTGGCCACAACGGGATAAGCCTTGGATGCAATGCCTTCGCCATATTCGCCATGGCAGCTGGCGCACTTGCCCGACTGATATAACTGCTTGCCACGGGCTAGCGCCGTGCCTGGGCCCTTGCCATTTTCCCGATTGCTCTCGACGGACTGCACAAATACCGCAATGTCCGAGATCTCTTGCGGGGTCACCGCATGCTCTGATGAAAAGGGCTCCATTTTTGGATTCACGCGGGCACCGGCGCGTACCTCTGTCACCTGCTTGATCACCACACTGGCGTGCTGCCCGCTCAGCCGCGGATAGGTGCCATCCAGGATGCCGCCTGCATCGGCCTTATGGCAGCCACGGCAGCCCTGAAAGGCCTCACGGCCACGCTCGATATCGCCAGTGAGCTTCATGATGGCCACCTGCTCCGGCAGAGGCTTGCCCCATTGATAATTTTTTGCCGAGGCTGGAGCCTTGTTGTCTGCGGCGACGGCCTGAGCGGCGCCGAGCAGCATCAGCGTGAGTACAAAGCCAGTTCGAATCATTCTTCGTCCCCCTTCATGGTGACAATGTATTCGGCAACGGCGCGGATCTCTGCCTCGTTCATGCGCTGGGCAACGGCCCGCATCAGGCCACGATCATCATTATCCCGCGCACCGGTTTTGTAATTCAGCATCTGCTGCACAAGATACTGGGGATGTTGGCCCGCAAGTCGTGGATAGCGGTTGGTGCCCGTGCCGTCATCTTTGTGGCAGCCTGAGCAGGCCGGAACGGCGCTGCCAACAATACCTTCATAAAAAATTTCTTTGCCCTGGGGCAGCAGCTTGGGATCACCCTTGCCGGGGGTGGGCGGATTCTGCTGATTGAAATGCACAGCAAAGGCCTGGAATTCTTTTTCATCAATACCCGCAACAATGCCCTGCATCACGGTGGACTTGCGCCTGCCTTTTTTGAAGTCCTCCATCTGGCGCACGAAATAGCTGGTCTGAAGTTTCGCCAGTTTGGGATGCTCGGCAATTGGGCTGTTGCCATCCGTGCCGTGGCAGCTTGCACACAGGGCAAGACGATCCGGGGCCAATTGGACCAATTGGGCGAACGCCATATTCATCTGCAACAGCAATGCGCTGCAGGCCACAAGCCACCTTACGGCCTGGCAGCCTGACGCGATCCTGAATGAAGTCAACAACATGGATGCCCTCCCCTGATCAGGTGGGGCCGGATGTTATTGGTGCCGACTATCTGACTCGAACAGATGACCTATCGCTTACAAGGCGATTGCTCTACCAACTGAGCTAAGTCGGCGTTTCTGATGCGACCGGCGCAACAGCCTGACAGCGCGCTATTTTACGCGAGTAAGCCTGGGGCGTCCGCCAGATGGCGGTTTAGACGGTGTTTCTGGCGGCGCTGAATCTGTGGGCTCAGATGCGGACTCGGCCTCCTCTACTGCCTGCAGATGAGTCCCCGCTTCAGCAACAGGCTGGGGCAGCTCAAAGGCCATGCCATTGCCGGTTTCTTTGGCGTAGATCGCCACCACGTTTTCGATCGGCACCATGATCTGATGGACACGGCCAGAGAATCTGGCCTGAAAGGTGATGGTGTCGTTACTGATCTGAAGCTTGTCGGTGGCGAGCATGCCGACATTGAGCACGATCTCGCCATTGCGAACGTGTTCTTTGGGGACCTGAACCTGATCGTTGACCGAGACCGCCAGGTAAGGCGTGAGCCCGTTATCCGAACACCACTCGTGAATGGCCCGGATCAGATAGGGCTTGGTGGAGGTCGGTGTCGAATCGGTCATCGCAGAAGATTAACGACGCATGATTTTCTCGGGCGGAGTCAGTGCCTCGAAAAAAGCTGGCCGAGAAAAAATCCGCTCGGCATATTTCTGCACCGGCGCAGCGGTCTTGGGCAGTTCAATGCCGTAATAGTCCAGGCGCCACAAGAGCGGCGCTAAGGCCACATCGATCATGGAGAAATCTTCGCCCAGCATGAATTTGTTCTTGGTGACCACCGGCGCAAGCTGGGCCAGACGATCACGCACCATCACGCGGGCCTTATCCACTTTTTTTGCATCCTGCTTTTCCAGCGCCTCAACGTGCACAAAGAGTTCACGCTCGAAATTCAGCAGCAGCAGGCGGGCCCGGCCACGCTGCACCGGATCGGCTGGCATCAGCTGAGGATGGGGAAAGCGCTCATCAATGTATTCGTTGATGATGTTGGATTCATACAGAATCAGATCACGCTCCACCAGGATGGGCACCTGGCCATAGGGATTCATAACTGAAATGTCTTCTGGCTTATTGAAGAGATCCACATCCCGAATCTCGAAATCCATGCCCTTTTCAAACAGAACAAAACGGCAGCGATGGCTAAAGGGGCAGGTGGTGCCAGAGTAGAGAAGCATCATTTTGGGGGTTCCTTAATAAAGAAGGGTGGAGCATGGCCCCACCCTGTCGAGCTGAGTGTGAAACTCAGGCTATTTGATGTGTCTCCAGTAGGCCTTATTCAAGCGCCAGGCCAGCACAAAGAAGATCGCCAGGAAAACCATCACGACCATGCCGATGGTCTTGCGGGAAAACTGGGCAGGCTCGGCAACATAGTTCAAGAATGCGGCGAGATCACCCACCATGGAATCGAACTCAGCGGGCGGTTTTGTTTTCTGGGCTTCCCAGAGCACATGGGGCATGCCCACGCCGACAAAGGTCTTGTTGTTCCAGCCGGTTGGGCGGCTCGGATCTTCATGGTAAGTGCGCAGGAAGGTGTAGACCCAATCTGCGCCAGTACCAGCACCCGAGGAACGGGACCGTGCCGTCAAAGAAAGATCGGGGGGCGCAGCACCAAACCAGCCCTTTGCATCGTTGCGGTTGAGCGAAGTGCGAATGTAATCGCCTGCCTTAGCACCCGGGGGCAACACGGCCTTGATCTGTTCTTCTGTCATGCCGATATCTGCAAGACGGCTGTAGCGCATTGCGGAGATGCCGTGGCAGCCCGCGCAGTAAGACAGGAACACCTTGGCGCCGTTTTGCATCGCTGCTTTATCGGTGAGCTTTTGCGCGGGCACCTTATCGAGATTTGCCGGGCCCTCAGCAGCAAAGGCTGCAGGAGTGGCCACCATGGCCGCAGCCGCACAGGCAGAGATCAGAAAAGATTTCAGAGTTTTCATCATTTCAGTTTCCTTGACGTGACCGATTAGTGAGGCTTGAACGTCACACGTTCAGGAACAGGTTTGAAGTCACCGATGCGCGACCAGACCGGCATCAGGCCAAAGAAGGCGAAGTAAAACACGGTGCCCACTAAGGAATAGGTCTGTCCGAAGGGCGACGGTGGTAGCACGCCCAGATAGCCCAAGATCACGAAGTTGATCAAAAAGACCATGTAGAGCACCTTGTGCCACATGGGCCGATAGCGGATCGATTTGACCGGGCTGTAATCCAACCAGGGCAGGAAGAACAGGATCACCACGGCACCGCCCATGATCACCACGCCCCAGAACTTCGCATCGAAGATACGGAAGGTCAGGGCCAGCACGATCAGGGCCACAAGTGAGCCAGCCTTAATCACCATGGGCCACTTGGCACGCAGCACGGCGATTGCACCCAGCGCTGCACTGGCCACCATCACCCAGGTGAAGGCATCGGTCACGGCGCGCAGCATGGAGTAAAACGGCGTGAAGTACCAGACCGGTGCAATGTGCGGCGGGGTCACCAGCGGATCGGCCGGGATGAAGTTATTGAACTCCAGGAAGTAGCCGCCCAGCTCTGGCGCAAAGAACATGATCGCGCAGAACACGATCAGGAAACCTGCGATGCCCACAATGTCGTGGATGGAGTAATAGGGATGGAAGGGAATGCCATCGAGCGGAATGCCATTGGCGTTTTTCAGCTTCTTGATCTCGACGCCATCGGGGTTGTTGGACCCCACTTCATGCAGGGCAATGATGTGCGCAGCAACCAGGCCCACCAGGACCAGGGGCACAGCGATCACGTGGAAGGCAAAGAAACGATTCAGTGTTGCATCGCCCACCACAAAGTCGCCACGCAGCCAGACCGAGAGATCAGGGCCGATCAGGGGCACAGCGGCAAACAGGTTCACAATCACCTGCGCACCCCAGTAAGACATTTGGCCCCAAGGCAGCAAGTAGCCCATGAAGGCTTCTGCCATCAGGCAGAGGAAAATCGCGCAGCCGAAAATCCAGATCAGTTCACGCGGCGCACGATAAGAGCCATAAATCAGGCCGCGCCACATGTGCAGATAGACCACCACGAAAAACGCGGAGGCGCCAGTGGAGTGCATGTAGCGGATCAGCCAGCCAAAGGGGACCTCGCGCATGATGTATTCCACACTGGCAAAGGCCACTGGAATACCTGCGGCATTCAGTGTTGCATCGGGCTTGTAGTGCATGGTCAAGAAAATGCCGGTCACGATCTGCAGTGCCAGCACCACCATGGAGAGCGAGCCAAAGAAATACCAGGCGTTGAAGTTTTTCGGAGCGTAGTACTCGGAGAGATGCTCCTTGTACATCTTGGTGAGCGGGAATCGGTTGTCGATCCAGCCCATCAATCCGGTTGTGGTGATATTTTTTTCCGAGGCCATGCAGTTCTCCGCTAAATCAGTTCTGGCGTTGAGACTTAATCATTCTTGGGTTGACGAATTGCAAAACAATCAGGCTTCGCCTTTTTCATCCTTACCGACCACGATGCGTGTGTCGGAGAGGTACATATGGCGGGGGATTTCCAGATTGTCGGGCGCGGGCTTATTCGCATAGACGCGTCCGGCGTGGTCAAAGTTGGAACCATGGCAGGGGCAGAAGTAGCCGCCTTGCCAATCGGCGCCAAGGCCGGGCTGGTTGCCGGTCTCGAATTTGCTGACCGGTGAGCAGCCCAGATGGGTACAGATCCCCACCGTGATCAGGTATTCGGGCTTGATCGAGCGGTGGCGATTCTTGGCGTATTCCGGGGTGGGGAAGGCGGTGCGGTCTGACTTGGGATCCGCCAGCTGGCCTTCAATCTTTTCCAAAGAAGCGAGCATTTCAGGCGTGCGGCGCACGATCCATACAGGTTTGCCACGCCACTCCACGGTCTTCATACCGCCGGGAGGGATATCGCCGATATCGACTTCCACCGGGGCGCCGGCAGACCGGGCACGCTCAGCGGGCATCATGGAGGTGACCAGGGGCACCGCCGTGGCAACAGCGGCAACGCCACCGGCCGCGCCGCAGGCAATCAGCCAGGTGCGGCGCTCGGATTCGGCGCTGGGAGAGGATTCGGTGGGGAAGCTAAGGTTTTGGCTGGATTGAGACATAGAACTCTCTTACCGTTCAAAGTTAGGGCAAACGAGTATTCTAAGCCAGCCGGGGAGTCAGTTCCAGCAATAATGGCAGGATGTTCAAACGTATCTGGCTTGTTTTCGCCCAGGCCACCACCCTGGCCCTGGCAGCGCTCTTTGTGGTGCTGACCTTTAAACCGCACTGGGTCGCCAATCTGGGCTCAAGCCCGACTGCGGGTGACTCGGGTGAACTTGGCCTGCGGGAGGGCGGCGCCCCCATCGCGGCCCACGGCTTTCGGGATGCCGCCAGCAAGGCCATGCCCGCAGTGGTGTACATCTTCACCACCCAGAAGCTCACGGTGCCCAACCACCCTCTGCTCAATGACCCCACTTTTCGGCGGTTCTTCCGGGATGCCCCAGGCCAGGAACCCGCGGCAGGACTGGGCTCGGGCGTGATCGTGTCGGATAAGGGCTATGTGCTCACCAACCACCATGTGGTGATCGGCGCCGAGCAGATCGAAGTGGGACTGGCCGATGGCCGACGTGCCCCGGCCTCCATCGTGGGCACAGACCCGGATACGGATCTGGCGGTATTGAAGATTTCCCTCTCAAAGCTGCCAGTGATTGCCTTCGGCAGGCCCTCCGATGCGCGGGTGGGCGATACGGTGTTGGCCATCGGTAACCCCTTTGGTGTGGGCCAGACCGTTACCCAGGGAATCATCAGCGCCATGGGCAGAAACCGCCTGGGCATCAACACTTATGAAAACTTTATTCAAACCGATGCGGCCATCAATCCTGGCAACTCAGGCGGCGCACTGATCGATACCCAGGGCCAGCTGCTGGGCATCAACACGGCGATCTACACACGCTCTGGTGGCAATCAGGGCATTGGGTTTGCAATTCCCGCCGACACCGCGCGGCAGGTGATGGAATCCTTGGTCACACGCGGCAAGGTGAGCCGTGGCTACATTGGTGTGGAGCCCCGTGATGCGCCGGAGGGTGATGGCAGTCTGATTGCGGGTGTGTTGCGCAATGGTCCGGCTGATGAGGCGGGCATTCGGCCAGGCGATGTGGTGACTGCGGTCAATGATCGGCCGATCCGCAACATGACGGAGCTGATGGCCACGGTGGCTGCGATCGCGCCGGGGAATCAGGCGAAATTTCGGGTGCTGCGGCAGGGGCAGCTGGCCGATGTCACGGTGAAAATCGCTGAGCGGCCGACGATTGCGACGAAACGATAGCGCCCGGTCTTTTGCTCTCCCCTCGTATTAACTAAAGGCTCCCGGCCTAGCGCCGGGTTTCGCCCGGCTGCAAGCGTTCGCCGGTTCGAAATCCCGACGCTCTCCGGTCGTGTTACTGGACTGAGGCAATCAATTCCCCGAGGGGAGAGCGTTGGGGGATTTACTCGAGGAGCGTCGGAGCAAAACGCTTTTCGATGTACGTTTTGCGACCGCGACGAGAGAAAGCCCCCAACGCTAGGCCCCGAGCCCTCGAAACGAGCGACACCCGATGGTAGGCCCCGAAACCAGCGATTTACTCTTGAGCCGCCTCGGCGAGTTTTTCGCGCGGTGTGATGTAGCGCGACATGAAGATGCCGAACTCATAGAGCAGGATCATTGGCACGGCCAGCATGAACTGGCTGATCACGTCGGGCGGCGTGACGATTGCCGCAATCACAAAGGCAATCACGATGAAGTAAGAACGAAAGGCCTTGAGCTTTTCAATCGACACCATGCCCAGCCGCACCAGCACCATCTCCACCACGGGTGTTTCAAACGATAAGCCAAACACCAGAAAGAGTGTGATGACAAAGCTGAGGTATTTATCAATGTCGGTGGCCATCTGCACGCCTGCCGGTGTATAGGCCGCAACGAATTTGAATACCGCAGGGAAAACAAAGAAGTAGGCAAAGGCCATGCCGAGCAGAAACAACAGGAAACTGCTCATCACAATCGGCAGGGCAAGTTTCTTTTCATGTTCATACAGGCCCGGGGCGATGAAGGCCCAGACCTGATAGAGCACATAGGGCAGCGCCACAATAAAGGCAACCATCATGGTGACTTTCATCGGCACAAAGAATGGCGCCGTGACATCGGTCGCAATCATCGAGGTGCCCTTGGGCAGGGCGCTGATCAAGGGATCGGCAAGCAGAGAATAAATATCGGGTGCCCAATACACTAGCCCCAGAAAGCAGATGATCACCGCCGCGGCCGCGCGAATCAGACGGTCGCGCAGCTCAATCAGATGGGTCACAAACCCCTCTTCTTTTTGCGTTGGATCCTGGTCCTGGTGGGAATCAGTCATGGCGGCGATTATCAGTCACGAAGACGCTTGACATGAAACCGCTTGCGCAGGCGGCCACGGACCTTCTCGCGAATGCGCCGCTGTTCCTGCTGCTCTGACCATGAGGGCTCTGGCGCACTGATGTGGGTTCCGAATTGGCGCGTGACTGCATTGGGCTCGCTGACCGGTTCGCCATAGCCCTCCCAGGCATTGGCGGTATCAGACAATTCAGAGGTGACCGAGGTGACTTCTTTTTCAACATTCTGAACACTGGCCTGGATCTGTTCGCCAACGCCCTGAACCTGCTGCTGCACCTTGCGCAGCTCCTCCAGATCGACCTGCCGCTGGATGTCGGATTTCACATCGTTGACATAGCGCTGGGCGCGACCGAGTAGGGTGCCGATTGTTCGTGTCGCCACCGGCAATCGTTTTGGTCCGACCACCACCAGGGCGACGAGGCCAATCACGATAAGTTCGGAAAATCCGATATCAAACATAGGCGGCTATTGGCGGGACGCATCGCAAGCAATGCAGACGTGCCCCGCAGTGTGGTGGCCCGATCAGGATTGATCGGGCCGAAGCGCTCAGTGGGGAGTTTTGTCCTTGGCCTGAACGTCGATGGTGGGGGCTTCGACTTTCTGGGTCGGCTGTGCTGAGGCATCTGCTGTGCTGCCGCCCTCTTTCATGCCTTCCTTAAAGCCCTTCACTGCGCCACCAAGATCAGAGCCCAGGTTGCGCAGCTTCTTGGTGCCAAACACCAAGAGAATAATCAACAGAACAATCAGCCAATGCCAGACGCTAAAGGAACCCATCACGGTCTCCGAAAAAAATGGTTGCCCTTATGCGGACGCTTTGCCGCCAAGGATATGGACGTGAAGATGATACACCTCCTGTCCACCGGCCGGCCCAGTGTTGATGAGTGTCTTAAAGCCGTCGGCAGCGCCATTTTCCGCGGCCAATTTAGGGGCAAGCACTAGCATTTTCCCCAAGAGCTCCCGATGAGAAGCATCCACATGCTGCAGCGATTCAATGTGCAATTTCGGGATGATCAGGAGATGCACTGGCGCACGAGGATGGATGTCGTGAAAGGCGATGAAGTCTTCGTCTTCATAGATTTTCTTGGCCGGAATCTGGCCCTGCACGATCTTGCAGAAGATGCAGTTCTGATCAGCAGACATGGTATTCCTTATGTTTTTTGCTGGGCCCTGCGGGCCGCTTTTTCATCCAGGCCGGAGATGCCCTCGCGACGGGCAAGCTCAGCCATGACCTGTTCGGGCCGCAGGCCCGCCTGCACCAGGGCCACCAGGCAATGAAACCAGAGGTCAGCCATCTCGCTCACGGTGCGCTCGGCCACGCCGTCCTTGGCGGCCATGATCACTTCGGCAGCTTCTTCGCCAATTTTCTTGAGCGCTGCATCGGGTGCAGCAGCAAGGAGTCGCGCGACATAAGAGGACTCGGGGTTTAGGCCCTTGCGGCTGGCAATCACATCCGCCAGGCGCGAGAAGACCTGGGCGGGATCAAGGAGCTCGCCATCGGGCGGCAACATCTTGGGATCAGACAATGAGGAGGCCATAGGGTTTTTTGAATAAAGCCGAAGTCTACGCTGAAGGATCAGCGTGATCGGGTTTGACGGCGGCATACATGGTCTGGGGATCTTTTAAGACCGGATCAACAGGATTCCAGACATGGCCTGTGCCGGACTCTGCCGCATCAAGCCGGAAATACATGCAGGACTCTCGGCCCGTGTGGCAGGCAACACCACCGACTTGCTCAACCGACAGCAGAATCACATCGGCATCACAGTCCAGCCGAATTTCCCGGACATGCTGAACATGGCCGGATTCCTCGCCCTTGCGCCAGAGGCGATTGCGGGAGCGGGAGAAATAAACCGCCTGGCGGGTATTGACGGTTTCAAGCAGGGCCTCGCGATTCATCCATGCCACCATTAAGACCCTGTGGCTTTCAGCATCCTGGGCCACGGCAGTGACCAGGCCGCGATCATCCCACTTCACACGATCAATCCAGTCCGCGCTCATGCATCGGGCTCCTGCGCGTTCGCGCCACGCACGCATACCCCGCGATCGGCCATAAAACGTTTGGCCTCGCCAATGGTGTGCTGACCGAAATGAAAAATCGAGGCAGCAAGCACGGCATCGGCTGCCCCAAGTGTGACGCCCTCGACCAGATGCTCCAGGCTGCCCACACCACCGCTGGCAATGACCGGAATGTTGACGGCCTGTGAAACAGCACGGGTAAGTTCAAGATCAAAGCCCTGCCGGGTGCCATCACGATCCATGCTGGTCAGCAGGATCTCACCCGCACCCAATGAGGCCACGCGCTTGGCCCACTCAACCGCATTCAGTCCGGTGGGATTGCGTCCGCCATGGGTGAACACTTCCCAGTGGTCGCCAACACGTTTGGCATCGATGGCCAACACGATGCACTGCGAGCCGAATTTATTGGCGCAATCCTTTACAAGATCGGGCTGATGAATGGCTGCGGTGTTGATGCTGATTTTGTCAGCGCCCGCATTGAGCAGGCGGCGGACATCATCAACGGTGCGCACGCCACCACCGACTGTTAGGGGAATAAAGACCTGATCGGCCACGGCCTCGATCATGGGCAGGATCAGATCGCGGGCATCACTGGATGCGGTGATATCCAGAAAGGTGACTTCATCGGCGCCCTGTTGATCGTAGCGCCGAGCGATTTCGACCGGATCGCCTGCATCGCGGAGCTCGACAAAGTTCACGCCCTTGACGACCCTGCCCGCATTGACATCAAGGCAGGGAATGATGCGCTTGGCGAGCATTAATCCTGCTTTTTCGCGAGATCGTCGGCGCGCTTTTGCGCCTTCTTGAAATCAATGTGGCCCTCGTAGAGGGAGCGGCCAAGAATGGCGGCGGTAATGCCCTCGGATTCCACCTTGCACAGGGCATCGATGTCTTTCATGCTGGCAATGCCGCCACTGGCGATGATGGGCACACTCACGCTGCCTGCAAGCTTCAGTGTCGCTTCAAGATTAACGCCGGTGAGCATGCCGTCGCGACCGATATCGGTGTAGAGAATGGACTCCACGCCATAGTCTTCAAATTTTTTCGCCAGATCGATTACCTCGTGGCCAGAGAGTTTGCTCCAACCATCGGTGGCCACTTTTCCATCCTTTGCATCAATCGAGACGATGATGTGGCCAGGAAAGGCCACGCAGGCATCTTGCAGAAGCCCAGGATTTTTGACTGCGGCCGTGCCGATCACGATGTAGGTGGCGCCGTCATCCAGAAAGCGCTCGATCGTGTCGAGATCGCGGATACCACCACCGATCTGCACGGGCATGTCATCTCCAGCGGCCTTGATGATGGCTTTGAAAGCCGACTCATTTTTCGGCCGGCCGGCGACAGCGCCATTCAGATCCACCACATGCAGCCGACGGGCACCCTGTGCCTTCCAGTGGCGGGCCATTTCGCCCGGCTGATCAGAGAATACGGTGGCGTCGTTGAGGTC